>CALMRR010000489.1 GCA_937871925.1 uncultured Petrotoga sp. | reverse complement strand
GTATCTATCTTCCTAAGTACTTCAGACGGATCCGAAGGTATGGCGGCAGCTTTTTCCTTGAGCATGCTGTACTCACTGTAAAGACTGTTATACTCAGTAAAAGCCTCTCTATGCTTATTTATTATGATATCGTACATAAGCTTATTCTGATAAAGAGGATCACGCAGTATGGCGCTTGATTCCTGAGAGTGAATCTCAATGAGATACTTGCCTATTTCTTCTATTATGTTTTTAGTAACTACCATGCCGTTAATTCTGTAAAGTGTCTTTTTTGATGAGAAGTTTGCAGAAATAACCAGTTCATTCGACTCAATCCCTGTTGCTTGGAAAATAATTTTTTTTACTGTATCGTTCACGTTAAAGAATGCGGAGATCATACCTTCCTGGTTCTTGAGCTCAGATGGAAACTGTCCTGTTATAAGCGAGTTTATTGCACTTATAAACATTGATTTTCCTGCGCCTGACTCACCGCTTATTATGTTAAGCCCGTCCGAAAACTCTATGTTTTCATCCTTAAACAGCCCAAAATTTTTCAGAGAAAGAGAAACCAGCACTTTTTGCACCCCCGGATCTTATACTTTTTGTCTTTTATTAATTATATCATTTATTAATGTATGGTAGTTGAGTTTTATATGTTTTTAAAAGAAAATGAGAGGTCGTTCACTTTTTCGTCGATTATTTACACGGGAAAACTCACAGCCTTAATTGATTTATTATTTATTTAGTCTATAATATATATTGTGTATATGAAGAAATTAATTCCAAGGAGGATAAAAGATGAAGATACTCGTTATTAACTGCGGAAGTTCATCCATAAAATATCAGCTTCTGGACATGGATACCGAAAATGTCATTGCTAAAGGTCTTGTTGAACGAATAGGTATTGACGGTTCAAGAATAGTTCATAGCGTAAACGGTAAAAAGACTACCTTAAACGATGATATCAAAGATCATGAAAAGGGTCTAAAATTGGTTCTTGATATTCTTGTATCAAAGGATCTGGGAGTACTGAACTCTCTGGATGAAATAGATGCAATTGGTCACAGAGTTGTGCACGGCGGAGAAAAGTTTGCGTCCTCGGTAAGAATCAACTCTGAGATGTTAAATACAATGGAAATGCTTTCCTTTCTCGCTCCTCTCCATAATCCCGCAAATATAACCGGTATAAAAGCAGCCATGAGAATTTTGCCAAATGTTCCGCAGATAGGTGTTTTTGACACCGCCTTCCATCAGACCATGCCTGAAAAATCATTTATGTATGCCATTCCAAAAGAGTACTACGATAAGTACAAGGTTCGCAGATATGGTTTTCACGGCACAAGTCACAGATATGTATCGCAAAGGGCTGCAAAATTTTTGGGAAAAGACGTTAGGACACTCAAAATAATTACCGTACATGTAGGAAACGGCGGATCTGTTGCGGCAGTATGCAATGGAAGGTCAGTAGACACTTCAATGGGTTTTACTCCTCTGGAAGGGCTTGTAATGGGAACCAGATGCGGAGATATTGACCCGAGTATAGTAACTTTTCTTCAGCAGGAAGAAGGACTTTCTTCTAAACAGGTAAACGATATTCTAAATAAAAAATCAGGAATGATAGGTCTTACAAACGGTCTCAGCGATATGAGAGATATTGAAAACGGAGCTATGAATGGCGATGCAATATGCACTCTTGCTCACGATATCTATGAATACAGGATAGCTAAGTATATCGGTGCATATACTGCTGCTATGAACGGCGTAGACGTTATAGTCTTTACAGCAGGCGTCGGCGAAAACTCACCCTTGTTAAGAAAAAATATAGTAACAAAGTATCTTGGATATCTCGGAATAACCCTGGATGAACAGAAAAACAATATGCGCGGTGACGATAATGAAATATCAACGAAAGATTCCAAGGTAAAGGTTCTTGTCATTCCAACAAATGAAGAACTTATGATAGCAAGAGACACAAAGGAGATTGTTGAAAAGAACCTCAACGAACTGAAAACAACTTTATAGCTCTATTCAAAACACGAAGCTTAAACCGCTTCGTGTTTTTTTTATATATTTGATATAATTTTCTGAACATATAGATTATTTTACAGTGTTTTAGGGGACAGGAGGTTAAGATGAATGATTCTGTATGGGCAAAAAAAATAATATCTGCACAAAATTCAGACGGAAGCTGGGGATTTTTTCATACAATGTGCAGTATTTCAGACTCAAAAAAAATAACAACCGAACAAGCTCTGAGAAGACTCAAAAA
>CALMRR010000488.1 GCA_937871925.1 uncultured Petrotoga sp. | reverse complement strand
GATAAAGATCTTGTTGAATTAGAGGAAGGAACAGTTATAATAAACAGCTGTACTGTTACCTCTGAAGCCGAAAGGAAGATAAAACAGTATATAAGAAAAGTAAAAAGGAATCATCCCAATATTAAGGTTATTGTTGCAGGATGCGGTGCCTATACTATGCCGCAGGCCTTTACAGAGGCGGGCGCTGATCTTATTTTAGGAAACCATGAAAAAAAACAAATACAGGATTACATTAATGAATATGGAATAAAAACAGACATTGATTATTGGAAGAAAGAAGATGATCCGATACTTGTTCCGAAGGAATCGTATGAAGGAAGGACAAGAGTTTTTTTCCCCGTACAGGAAGGTTGTCTTAACAGCTGTACATACTGCCGCACAGTTTTTGCCCGTGGAAGGAAGATAAATAGCATCAAAAAAAATGAAGTAATCAAGATAATTTCTGGATATATAGAAAAAGGGTTTAAAGAGATAGTACTTACAGGTATAAATCTTTCATATTATGGTTTTGATAACGATGAAAATCTTGAGGAGCTTATATTTCTTATAGAGAAAGAATTTTGCTCTAGTCGTGTCAGAATAAGGCTTACATCACTATATCCAGATTCCGTAACAAATGGAATCATAGATGTACTGACTACTTCTTCAATTTTTGAGCATCATATTCATTATTCGCTTCAGCATATTTCGGATGATGTTCTTAAAAAAATGGGGCGTAGGTATTCGGCATCAGAATTTTTTAGACAGGCAGAACTTTTGAGGAGCAGAGATTCTCATTTTAGTTTAACTTCTGATATAATAGTAGGTTTCCCGGGAGAAACAGAAACTGATATTTACAAGCTTTCTGAAGGGATAAAAAGTCTTGATATGCTTAAAGTTCATGTTTTCAGGTTTTCGCCACGACCACAGACATTAGCGGCATCTTTTTCGGCTCAGGTTTTGGGAGAGGATAAGGCTGAAAGGATGAGGTTTATTGAAAAAGCAGCTTTCCAGAGCCGTGAAAAATATCTCCAAAAGCTCATGGGGGAGTTGTCTGATGTGCTTGTAGAGAAGGATGCTTTTTCAGGTACAACAGGTTTTGGATATGATCAATACTATGTTCCACATTATATAAGTGTTTCTGGTAAACACGAAAATGATTTTTTAAAGGTCAGGAGTATTTCTTTTGATGATAAGGGGGTGAAATCCATTGTTCTATAATGG
>CALMRR010000487.1 GCA_937871925.1 uncultured Petrotoga sp. | reverse complement strand
ATTATTTCTCCCTTTTCTATACCTAAAAGAAGGGTATCCTGTTCTGCCCTGTTGAGTCTGTGTACTTCATCAACAAATAAAATTTTTTGTTTTGAAAAAAGGTTTTCTCCTGCTGAAAGTATTTCTTTAATCTTTTTGGTGCCTTCAAGTGCACCTGAAAAAGAAAAAACAGAATAGTCTCTTTCGAGTTCTTTGGTAAGAGCAGAAATAATTGAGGACTTCCCGCTTCCGGGAGGCCCCCATATTATAAAAGAACGGGGTCTTTTTGCATTGACCCAATTTTTTAATATTTTTTTTACTTGGGAGTTGCCTACAATATCTTCTATTTTTAAGGGGCGCAACTGTTCATATAATGGTTTTATACCAGTCAACTGTTTCTCCAACTCCCTTTTCAAGATCGTATTTTGGTTCCCAGCTAAGAACCTTTTTGGCTTTAATATTTGATAGAAGGCTGTCTTTAATGTCTCCCGCCCTTTCATCTTTATATATTGGAAGGGAACTGTACCCTATTTTTTCTGATAGAACTTTGAAAAGTCCGTTTATAGTTGTAGGGGTATTAGTGGATATGTTTATTTTTTCGCCTGAGCCATTCATAAGAGCTTTAAGGTTTGCCATAACGACATCGCCTACATAGATGAAGTCTCTTGTCTGTTCTCCGTTACCGTATATGTTTATTTCTTTGTTCTTCAGCATATTTTCTGTGAAGATGCAGACTACTCCTGCTTCTCCTTTTGGAATCTGCCGTGGTCCGAAAACATTGGAATAACGCAGAACGGTATAGTCAAGGCCGTACTGGCGCGAATAGAACTCTATATACTTTTCACATGAAAGTTTGGCGATTGCATAAGGACTTATCGGGTTGGGGCAGGTATCTTCTGTGGTGGGTATAGGTACGGATTCACCGTAAACTGCTCCGCCTGTTGAGGAAAAAATTATTTTTTTGGTTCCGTACTTTTGGCACATCTTCAGAACTGTCAGTGTTCCCATAATATTCTGCTGAGCATCGAAAACAGGATTTTCAACAGAAGCTGGAACAGATATCTGTGCAGCAGTATGGATTACAAAATCAGGTTTATGTGAGTTGAAAATTTTTTCCATGACTTTTTCATCTGTTATATCCTGCTGGTAAAAAAGAGCAAGAGGAGAAAGGTTTTCGATACTGCCAGTAATAAGACTGTCTACGGCAATGACGCTGTGTCCCATATGTATAAGACCATCAACAATATTAGAACCTATGAAACCAGCTCCGCCGGTAACAAGGACTTTGGCTTTTTTAAAATCTTGTGTTTTCATGAGGTCAACTTCTCTAAGAAGTTCTGAGTGTAAGTCCATTTTTCCCTCCTATTAATTTTATGTCAACTATATTTTACCACATTTTAGATTTGCCGCAGAATCATACGTGTAATACTGTGATATAATTTCTCATATACTGCAGATTTTTGAGAGGTGCTAGTGTGTGTTAAAAAAGTTCTTTTTATCGGCACTGGTTTTTTTTATTTGTGCCGTTTTTCTTGTGTCATGTGCAAAATCAAGTGATTTTAAATATGATATCCTTATAGATAATAAAATTTCTCCGACAACTCCATTGTCCATAACTACTAATTTCACCTTTTCAAAAGTCAATATAACTATCGCCGGTACCAAATTGAGTCTTGATTCTTCGCAGCTTCCATATGTTTTTGATGATTGCGGTGATGGAATTTATGATATTGGTATGGAATTTTATGGAATTTCCAATAATCTGCTCACCAAGTATTCAACAAGTATCGTTTATGACAGTACTCCCCCTAAAATCGATAAAATTAATTGGAATATTGTTTCCGGAACACTTCGCATTAGTATGAAAACTGTGGATTCTGATTTTTCTCACATGACTGTTACAGATCTTGTATTTGGTGATGAGTACTATTCTGATACGGGAAAGCAGGATATTTTGTTGCGTAAAAATACCGGAGTGATAGAGTTTTTGATTTCAGTTTTTGATTTCACAGGCAATAAAAGTACTCAAAATATTATGATAGATACTCAGATAGATAATAAGCCTGTTTTAAACTCAAAAGTTCTTAAGATGAATACCTTCGGTGATATTTTGGTTGATATTACTGACGATTGGGATATAGATCCGGTAGTATTCATAAAAAAGGGTAATGACTATGTTTATCCAAACCAGGTGCTGTGTGATCCTTCGGTATCAAGTGCAGAATGTATTTTCATAGATTCTTCAAATAACTATATAACCGCACTTATGCAGATAAAGAAAGATCTTACTTTTCCTTCAAAAATAGAGTCTTCGCCACGCTGGATATCCAGCGATCTCAAATATCTAACATGGCGTTTGGATGATGATGCAGCGGGATACTTCATTGAAGGTTTTGATCCGGTTTGCGGATGGAAGCTTTATAAGGAAACCGGAATATCTTATGCCGAGGTCTCCGCACAGGATGTAATGTTCATACGCAAAGTATCGGCAAACGGTACTAAAGGTCTTCCTTCTCCTCCTGTCTACAGATTTTCTGATTTTATACTTCCTTTTTCCACCGGAGTTCTTGAAGATGTAAAGCAAAATACTATGCTTAGCCAGATTAACTCTCCTTTTATACTTTCAAAAGATATTGTTATAGAAAAGGGTAAAACGCTCTTCATAGAATCTGGTACTAATATCCGTTTTTTCAACAATTCAAGAATGATCGTACGTGGAACAGTTTTTTTAATGCATGGTGCAGCGCGATCAAGACTTTTTGGAGACGGTGAAATATTCGCCGACGGAGGCAATATTATCCTTTCCAATGCAGATATGGAAAACATAAAGATAACTTCGAAATCAGCGAAATTTATTTTTCTTGAAGATCTTTCATCTGATGAAGCTGTCGAAGCTGAACTGACAAATTCATTGCGTACATGTATATACAATGTCAGAGCCGATTATATAAACTTCACAGTAAAAAATTCTTCAGGCCTTTTTATTGATAACTCATCACTGGGTTCTGTAAAAATATCAAACTGTAATGAAGCTCTTTTCTCATCATCATCAGTTAAAAATCTCGGTTTTGACATAAATTCAAGGGCATGCTTTAGTAAAATGAAAGTTAGTAATCTTTCCAATCTTAATTTCAGTTACATATACATGTTTGATTCGGATATCGGTAGTTTAACCAACAGTTCTTTTTCTATGGTAACCAGTAACTCTTCAAGAATATCGCAGATAAAGGAAAATTCCGGAGTGATAAAGAGTGAGTGATTATTTTGCTCAGGAGTTTGACACGGCGGACAGAGTATTCAGATCTCTATCAATAAGTACTCCCTGTACAACTCACGGGATTAATCATGCGACTGTTTTTATCGGAGCGGTTTTTTTACATATATACGAACGTTACGGTAAAACTTCAAAAAAGGTTGCAGAGTTGGGTAGCGGCTGCGGTGCGTTGAGTCTTTTTTTGGCGAGACAATTTCCTTATTTCAAATTTTCCTGTTATGAACTTCAAAAGGAGCTTCATGATTATGCCATTCTAAATTCTCAGGAAAATAATATACAGAATGTTGTTTTTAATAACGTAGATGTTTCGCAGCTATATCGGAAAGATTCGGAAAATGTTACATTTAATTTACAAAAAGGTAGTTTTGATATTGTGCTTTCTAATCCTCCACATTATATAAGAAGTATGGGAGTAACAAGTGAAATGTCTGACAGGCGTATTGCCAGAACCTTTGACTCACCCCAAGCTATGAGTGCTTTTTTTGTGTCTGCGTATACTCTTCTTCGTAATAAAGGAACAGCTATTTTTGTTTTACATCCAAATATTCTTATTGATGTTTATGAATTTTCCAGAAAAAACGGATTTGAACCTTTTGAGCAGTATAATGCTTACAGTTCAGTCGGAAAAGATGCTCAGTTATCGGTTGTGCTTTTCAGAAAAAATGGCGGGAAAAACTTTATATTGAGGCCTCCGGTATTTCTTAGGAGCTCATCGCAATGAAAAGAATTTATAGATACGGAGGTATTCAGAAATGCTTATTACTTTTGAAGGAATAGATGGCTGCGGAAAGTCAACCATCTCCAAGGAAGTATTTGAAGAGCTTAAGAAAAGAGGATTTGATGTTATATTGAGCAGAGAACCTGGGGTTACTGCAGTGGGACAGAAGATCCGTGAGATGGTTCTTCTTTCAAGTGACTCAATGGATAACATGACTGAGGTCCTTCTTTTTGCCGCTAATAGGTCTCAGCATGTAGCTGAGGTTATCGCACCATCTATTTCAGAGGGGAAAATAGTCATACTAGACAGATACGTTGATTCTTCAATAGTTTATCAGGGATATGCAAGACAGGTAGGAATGGAAGATGTATATGCAATAAACAGATATGCTATAAAAGGCTATCTTCCAGATATTACGGTTATAATAGATACTCCGCCTGAAATAGCTATGAAGAGAATGAAAGACAAGAATCCTGACAGGATAGAAAAGGAGGGTTTATCTTTTCAGAAAAAACTTCAAAAGGGATTTCAGCTGCTTGTGGAGTTTTTCCCGAAAAGGAACTTTCTTTTTGTAGACGGGTCTTTATCTGTATCGGAAATAAAAAATGAAGTAATGGACTATATAATAAAAAATGCGGGCTTGTAAAAAGCCCGCATTTTTTATCCTACTTCCTGTTCTTTGGTTTCTTCTATTATATCTTCTTTGTCTTTAGACTCTTCAAAAGCAAGGTCGGAATATATCTTTAAACCTGTTCCTGCAGGAATAGGCTGACCTATGAGAACATTCTCTTTCAGACCTTTAAGGAAGTCTTCTTTTCCTTCTACAGCTGCTTCTGTTAGTATCTGTACTGTCTGCTGGAATGAAGCGGCCGAGAGCCATCCTTCCTTTTCAAGTGAGGCCTTTGTTATTCTCAAAAGCTTTCTTTCATACTTAACTGTTTCACGTGGTTTTATCAGATAGGTCTTTGTCATCCCTGCTGTCTGAACTTCACCATTTTCTGTTTCAATTTTTTCAAAGTTTTCGTAAACCTCAACTTCATTTATGTTACCTTGAATAAGTTCTTCAAGTATTTCATTCGTGACTTCTGTCTCTTGTGTATATTCAACTTCCTGATCATCTTTGGCTATAATTACTCTCTTGGCAAGTCTCTTACCAATTACTTCTTTTTTGTTGTCTTCGATTTTTGAGTTTTCTTCAAGTATATCTTCGTTTACCTTTCTGGCATGCTGGTAGGTCATAAGGTCGCCCGGCATCAAATCGGTATCTCCGCCATCGGTGACTTCAACTTTGTTAAGCATCTGCCTTATTATAAGTTCAAAATGCTTGTCGTGTATATCGACGCCCTGCTCTGCATAAGTCTTTTTGATTTCTTTGAGAAGGAAGGTTGAAACAGCCTCCACTCCAAGATCTTCAAGTACTTTTTTAGGTTTGAGATTACCGGTTGTGAGTCTTGTTCCGGGAACAACCCTGCTTCCGACTTCAACTACAGGCTTGGTTCTTGAATCGGCTTCATATGTTTCAATCTCACCTGTGGGACTTTCTATTATAAAACGAAGTTTGGTCGATTTTCGATCCTTTTCGTCTCTTTCAATGTGCTTTACTATACCTTTTATCTTTGAAAATACTCCGTCTGGTCCCTTGGTTTTCTTTCGAGCTTCAAAAAGTTCTTCAACTCTAGGCAAACCCTGGGTGATATCTGAAGCAGTAGCGATGCCTCCGGTATGGAAGGTTCTCATTGTAAGCTGTGTGCCGGGTTCTCCTATCGACTGAGCAGCTATTACTCCTACGGACTCTCCTATGTTGATGGCTCTGTGTGAGGCAAGATCCATTCCGTAGCACTTAGAACATACGCCGTTTTCAGATTCACAGGTAAGAGGAGATCTGACATAGATCAGAGGTCTTACCCTTACTTTTGTCTGTTTGTACTGTTCAAGTTTTTTGGCTGTCGGATAGTCAATTTTTTCTTGGTATCTTAGAAGAACGATGCTCTTGCCGTTCTCATCCTCTACTCTGATCTCTTCGCCCACGTATACAAAGTCTATAGCCTTGTAATCGTCGACGGAGATCCATTTGTAGCCGTGGTTTATAAGCTCCTGAGCATTTTCCGATGTTAGCTGTTCACCTTTTTCAAAGGTGAGGCCATTGTCTAACTCAATGTTTTCCTTAATTACGTAAAAGGAGTTATCGTTAATGGATGACAGATCGACTTGTACAGTTCTGACTATATCTATCTCTCTTACGCATTCTTTGCCTGAAAGGAACTTGGAATCCATTTCATTGAGCATTACATTTTTTTCATACTTCTTTTTAGTTACGGGATTCTCTATTACCGTATCTGTTTGCGGATCAAGCACATCTTTTGAAAGCACTCTTCCAAAGAGGAAATCTTCAAGAGTTTCAACTTTGGAGTTGTCTGACCAAAGTTCTTCCGCTTCTATGCCTTTGGATGTACCACAGTCTGTTTCCATTACAACTATCGACTGTGCGACATCAACCAGTCTCCTTGTAAGATATCCTGCTGTTGATGTTCTCAGAGCGGTATCGGCTGACCCTTTTCGTGATCCATGAGTAGATGTGAAGAACTCAAGTTCAGAAAGCCCCATCTTAAAGTTTGATTTTATGGGAACCTCTATGGTTCTTCCGGAAGGATCTGCCATAAGACCTCTCATACCTGCGAGCTGCTTTAGCTGATCTATGCTTCCTCTTGCTCCTGAATCAAGCATTATCCATATAGGATTATAGGTCTTGTTCTTGTATGCCTCGCCTGTAACTTCGGTAACTTTTTTGGTGGTTTCTTCCCAGTTTTCAACAATAGTTTTGTATCTTTCGTGATCGGTAAGATATCCTTCTTCGTAAAGTTTTTCTATTTCAAGTACCTTATTTTCAGAATCTGCAACGATCTCATTTTTTCTTTCGGCAACTATAACATCGCGTATGGATATAGTAAGTCCTGAAACTGTTGCATAGTGGAAACCAAAGTACTTTATATCGTCCAAAAGATCTGCCGTTCTGTCTATTCCGTACTTTTTGAAGGTCTTGTCTATAACGTTTCTTAAGCCTTTTTTGTCCATCTTGGCCTTGTAATCCCTGAGCTCTGATGGAACAACCTCATTGAAGATTATCTTTCCGACGGTTGTTTTTATCAATTTCTGGTTTTCGTCTCTGAATACTATAGGATCATGAAGGGACAAGGTTATCCTTTCTCCGAAATCACCTTCGTTATAGTATGTTCCTTTCCATGTCAGCTCATTATTTTGGACAAATACACCGCTGGTTACCACGGTAAGGTATTCAAAAGTATATACCGCATGCATCGAATCTGAAAAGCAGAATCTTACATTATTGTCTTTCCCTATATCTGTTACTTTCTGAGGTATCTTCGATTCATCAAAAAGTTTATTGTCATGTGTGGTAAGGTAGTACGCACCAACTATTATATCTTTTCCGGGCATTGATATAGGTTTCCCGTTTGCCGGAGAGATTATGTTGTATCGTGAAAGCATAAGGAACTTTGCTTCTGCCTGTGATACAGCTGAAAGCGGTACATGCACGGCCATCTGGTCTCCGTCGAAGTCCGCGTTAAAAGGTGTGCAGACGAGCGGGTGGAGTCTTATGGCGTTTCCTTCTATGAGCTTGGGAATGAATGCCTGTATTGACATTCTGTGGAGTGTAGGAGCTCTGTTAAGCATAACAGGGTGTCCTTTAATAACTTCTTCCAGAATTTCCCATGCCTGAGGCATCTCTTTTTCAATTATGGTCTTTTTGAGTTTTCTTGCATTCTTGCTTGCAACGTTTGAATCTTTGAGAAGCTCGGCGAGAACAAAAGGCTTAAAAAGCTCAAGAGCCATCTTTTTGGGCAGTCCGCATTCGTGTATCTGGAGATCCGGTCCTACGGTAATAACGGCTCGTCCGGAGTAATCAACTCTTTTTCCCAGAAGATTCCTTCTGAAACGGCCTTTTTTACCTTTTAGAAGATCAGTAAGCGATCTTAAAGGCCTCTTGCTCCTGTCGGTTATTGGTTTTCCGACTCTGCCGTTGTATATAAGCGAATCTACAGCCTGCTGGAGAATTCTCTTTTCATTTCTTACTATTATATCTGGCGCTTCCATCTCCAGGAGCTTTTTTAGTCTGTTATTCCTATTGATGACTTTTCTGTACAGATCGTTGAGATCTGTTGCGGCAAATCTTCCTCCGTCAATCTGTATAAGAGGCCTGAGATCGGGCGGAACAACAGGAAGATTTTCCATAATCATCCATTCAGGTTTGTTGGAAGATTTTATGAAATCCTTGATTATTTTAAGTCTTTTAAGTAATTTGATTGCTTTCTGGCTTTTTTTGTCAAGTTTTGATATATCAGCTTCGAGCTTGGCCTTCAGAACTTCAAGATCAATGTTGCATAGAAGTTCTTTAACCGCTTCCGAACCATACTTGGCTTCAAAACCTTCGTATTCGTTTATAAGGTAAAGTTTTTCAAGATTGGTGTCATCCTGGGCATATATATGCTTTATACCGGCAGAAACCATTGAGTCAACAACTTCATCAGTAAGTATCGTACCTTTTTTATGCTTTCCGATTTCCTGAGATAGTATCTTGTCCACGATTTCTTCACGGTCTGCAGAGACTCTCTGGTTCAGTATTCTCATTACTTCTTCGTAAGCAAAAGCTTCATCTTCAAGGAGGATATCTCCTGTGTTTTTTCCTATTCTTTTTGAAAAGTCTTTATCAATATCTGTTATTACTACTATCGGGGTATCTCTTTCAATATCTTTTTCAAGTTCAATCGAACCGGGATAGTATTCAGTAAATATGGAAATTTCTTCTTGAGTCAGATAGTCATCTTCAAAAAGAACCCTGTCTGAAAGCTGTACTCCGGCTTCAATCTTCTGACCTTCCTCCACAAGAAGAGAAGCCCCTTCAAATATAGGATATCTCTTTATTTGACCATCATCGGACTTTATTATTATCCAGTTGAGCTCTCTCTCAGTTTGAGTGGTCTCTGTTTCTATATGAACAGTTCCTTCAATCTCCGAAATTGCTTGAGCTTTTACTTTGGCTATTCTTACGGCATGTTCCACAGGAATTTCCATGTAGTTGGAGTAAATATCGTACTCTGTCTGGTAAAGGACATCGCCCGGCTGATAGGTATCCAACACGGATTCATTATCCTTTTCCTGGCTTGCCAAAACAAGAAATACTCTTTCTATGACTCTTTTTGATCCGTAATATATTATATTCTCAAGATCTTTTACAGGTATTCCCAAAGTAATAGACATTATAGACGGAGATGATTTTAAGTACCATATATGGCTCACAGGAGTTGCGAGTTCTATGTGTCCCATGCGTCTTCTTCTTACTTCTTTGGGTTCTACACGGACTCCGCATCTTTCACATACGGTTCCTTCATATTTTTTGCCTTTATACTTACCACAGGCACACTCATAATCTTTCATAGGACCAAAGATCCTTTCACAGAAGAGTCCATCTTTTTCCGGCTTACTTGTTCTGTGATTGAGGGTTTCAGGCTTTTTAACTTCTCCGTTCGACCATGAAAGGATTCTCTCTGGAGAAGACAAACCAACTTTTATTTTCGATATTTTTCTTTGAAATGAAGATACTTTCGCCATTAATCTTCCCTCCTTGAGGGTATAATTAATTTCTTTTTATTTTACAGATGCTTGATATATTAAATTTTATCCACATCAAGTTCGTTGCCGTCTTCGTCAAAAAGTTTGACGTCAAGAGCAAGTCCCTGGAGTTCTTTTACAAGAACCTTAAAGCTCTCGGGTATACCAGGTTCAGGAAGATTTTCACCTTTGAGAACAGCTTTATAAACATCGTTTCTTCCACGTATATCGTCAGACTTATAGGTAAGCATTTCTGTAAGGGTATGAGCTGCTCCGTAAGCTTCAAGTGCCCATACTTCCATTTCTCCGAATCTCTGTCCTCCAAAGTGAGCTTTTCCTCCCAAAGGCTGCTGATGAATGAGAGAGTATGGACCGGTTGCCCTTGCATGTATCTTATCCTTGGCTATATGTGACAGTCGCAGCATATACATGTAACCGATTGAAACAGGAAAATCAAATGGTCTTCCGCTTCTTCCGTCCCTTAGGATTATCTTTCCTGTTATATCCTCATCTATTTCTCCCAGGTCAAGCATCTTTTCTTTCCTTAGTTTATGAAGTTCGCTCATTATTTCTTCTTCTGTAGCACCGTCAAATATAGGCGTTGCATAGAACTTTCCGCTTAATTCTGCAAGCCATCCAAGGTGAAGCTCTAAAACCTGTCCTATATTCATTCTTGAAGGTACTCCCAAAGGAGACAGAACCATCTGTAGAGGTCTTCCGTCAGGCATAAAAGGCATATCCTCTTTATGTAGAATTTTTGACACGACACCTTTGTTACCGTGACGTCCGGCAAGCTTATCTCCGGCTTCTAGGGTCTTTTTAGCGGCAATATATATTTTTACGTATGTATTTACTCCTATTTCTAGTCCTGGAATATCTTCACGTGTAAATTTCTGAACATCTATTACTCTTCCTTCAACACCGTGGGGCAAAGTAAGCGAGGTATCTTTTACATCACGTCCTCTGTCACCAAAAACAGATTTTATGAGTTTTTCTTCTGGTGATGTTTCAGATTCTCCTCTTGGAGTAACTTTCCCCACAAGAATATCTCCGGATGATACATATGCTCCAATTCGTACAATACCTTCTTCATTGAGGTTTTTCAGGAGCTCCTTTTTCACGTTCGGAATATCTGCTGTTATTTCTTCAGGACCGAGCTGTGTATCCATAGCTTTAGTTTCATATACTTCTATATGCACCGAGGTGAAGGTATCTTTTTCCAAAAGCTCCTCACTTACCAGAATAGCATCTTCAAAGTTGTACCCTTCCCATGGTAAAAAACCAACAAGAACATTTTTGCCAAGTGCGAGCTCACCCATATCGGTGGCCGGTCCGTCTGCAAGAATATCTCCTTTTTCAACAGTCTGTCCTTTGGAAACAACTGGTCGCTGATTGATACACATATCCTGGTTTGAACGTATATACTTTAGTATCTGGTACTCATCTTTTATTATATTTCCTTCATTGTCAATGAGGTAGCGTTTACCATCTTTTTCTTTTGTCCGGCAATCTTCGCCTTCGTCAAGAGTTCTGGCTATCACTATCTTTCTTCCATCAACATATTCGATGACTCCCTTGTGCTTTGCAAATATAAGATAGCCTGAGTCTCTTGCCGCCAACCACTCAACGCCGGTTCCGACCCATGGGGCTTCCGTATATACAAGAGGAACAGCCTGTCTTTGCATGTTTGATCCCATAAGAGCTCTGTTTGCATCATCGTGTTCAAGAAACGGAATAAGTGCCGCTGACACAGAAGCTATCTGTTTTGGGGTTACGGCGATATAGTCAACTTCTTTTTTAGGGACAAACGTTACCTTTCCCTGATATCGTACCTCGACATAAGGAGGTATTATATTTCCTTTTTCATCTATTTCAATTGAAGCCGGGGCTATTTTATAATTTTCTTCTTCATCAGCCGAAAGAGGTACTATAGAACTCGCTTTATCTCCAATATACTGAACAACAGCATCCTTTACCCTAAAGTAAGGAGTTTTCAAAAATCCGAACTCATCAGTCTGCGCCAATATTGAAAGCGAAGTGATAAGACCTATATTGGCTCCTTCAGGAGTTTCAATAGGACACATTCTTCCGTAATGGGAGTGGTGAACATCTCTTACCTCAAACTTTGCATGTTCTCTTTTTAAACCACCCGGTCCTATTGCCGAGAGCCTTCTCTTGTGGGTAAGCTCCGAAATGGGGTTTATTTGATCCATGAACTGTGAAAGCTGACTTGTTGCAAAGAACTGATGGAAAGCTGTCATTATGGCTCTAGAGTTTATAAGTGACTGTGGGTTAATTTTACTGAGAGACTGGGCCATGGAGATGACTTTTTCAGGAATATGCTGGATCATCTTGGAAAAAGCTTTTTCGAACTCAATCTGCATAAGCTCTCCAACGGCTCTTACCCTTTTGTTGCCCAGATGGTCTCTGGTATCAAGATAATCCTGATTGCTTTCTATTTCTAACAAATGTCTTGCTGCCAGTATTATGTCAAGTTTGTCGATAGTCTTTGAACTGATGGTATACTCAACTCTGTCTTCATCCTCTAGAGAGAAAGTTCTGCCCTCAACTTCTTCAAGATATCGCTTATAAACATGTTTAAGCCGTACCTGTGCTTTCTTTCGACCTATTTCTGAAAAATCAAACTTGTCCTTTTCAGGCTCATTTGGATGCGAAAAATACATGTCATCTATTTCTTCTTTTGCTTTCTGAGGCTTTGGTATTTCAGTAGGCTTAAGTTTTATATACATTTCCTTATAAGCTTCGAGAGATGTCAGAGTGCCGTCCTTTTCATATCTTCTTTTCATCTTGTCAAGGGTTATCTGGGCTATATTGTTGGCTACCTTAAGTTTTTTTACTTCGTATTTTTGAAGAAGATCCAAAGCTTCCTTAAGTTTAAGACCCCTTATAGTGGTGAGCGCAGGCTCTCTATCCTGAAGCTCGGAGTATGAAAGATCGGTAAGTACTACACAATCAAGGTGTTTTTCAAGTTCAATTTCATCATCCAGGTCTATTTCCTTTGGGAAAAGATCCAGTATTGAAAGATCTGTTTCATAGCCAATAGCTCTTAGAAAAAGGAAAAAATTGAACTTTCTTTTTCTGTCGATTCTAACCTGAAGCACTTCCTTGCCTTCGTTTGGATTATAGATAATCTCAAACCAAGCTCCCTTTACAGGCAGAAAATGTGCGATAAACAGTTCTTTGCTGGAATCCTTTTCTTCTTCCTTTACAAAATAAATACCGGGTGACCTTACAAGCTGATTTACAACAACTCTCTCCGCACCGTTGATGATGAAAATGCCCCTATCGTTCATGAAGGGAACATTACACAAAAAAACATCGTCTCTTTCAAGCACTTCACCTGTGGAAGAGTCTGTAATCTGAATTTTCAGATAAGCCTTTCCAGAAAAAGTAAGATCCTTGTACTTGCATTCCTGTTCATCAACACCGGGTTCTTCAAACTTGATGTCGATAAAATCAACAATGATGTCCTTGGTCTTCTTGCCCGTGGTTTTTATAGGTACGACTATAGGCATGTACTTTCTTACTGATTCAATCATCCCGTGTTCTACAAAGTTCTTGAAAGAATCTTTCTGTATTTTTATGAGATCATCGTACATGGAATGATCTTCATGAACTTTACCGAAAAATTCCCTGCTCCTTTTTCCCACGCTGACCGAGCGGGTGTTCACCACTATGAATCACCTCGACTTTATAATTTAGAGATCGTATTTTTGATTTTACATAACAAAACCGCACCGAACGAAAAAGTTCGATGCGGGGTAAATTGTACCATCAGATTATAAACTTTTCTTTAACGAAAAGGTTCTTTTTAAAAAACTATTTAAGTTCTACTTCTGCTCCTGCTTCAACCAACTTTTTCTTTATATCTTCTGCTTCTGCCTTAGGTGCATTTTCCTTTACTTTTGCATCAGGAGTTCCGGCTTTTTCAACTAAGTCCTTGGCTTCTTTGAGTCCGAGTCCGGTAATTTCTCTGACAACTTTTATAACTCCAACTTTATTTGCGCCAAAGCTCTTTATAACAACTGTGAAATCTGTTTTTTCTTCAACAGGTGCTGCTGCTGCTGCTGCAGGAGCTGCTGCTACTGCTACTGGTGCTGATGCACTAACACCAAATTCTTCCTCTAATGCCTTTACCAATTCTGCTAAATCTGCTACTGTCATAGACTTTATAGCCTGGATAAGTTCTTCTTTTGTCATTTAAAACACCTCCGTAATAATAATATTTTATTCTGCTTTTTCTTTCTGTTCTTTTACTGCATTCAACGCATAGAGAACCTTTTTCAGGGTTCCAGCCATCACGTTGACTAAACCGGATATCGGAGCATTCAAACTGCCCAATACCATAGCAATAAGCTGCTGTTTTGAAGGAAGCTTTGCGTACTCTGCCGCCTGTTTGGCATCAAAGATAGCCCCTTCAAGCATTCCACCTTTTACCACAGGTCTGTTACTGTTTTTCTTTGCGAACTCCGTAAGAAACTTGAGTGCTTCTATAGGATCCACGGAATCATTTATATAAAAGACTCCTGTGCTTCCGTCTATAAGCGCCGAATATTCTTGGACACTGAGTTCTGCTTTTTTCACTGCTGTTCTTATAAGCGTATTTCTTCCTACCCTATAGGTTGCATTATCGCCGAACTGCTTGTACATTTCCATTCTCATCTTGTTCGAAGCAGCTACAGGCATACCGGAAAAATCGGTAAACACAACTATGGGAGATGTTTTTAAAGCTGAAGATATTTCATCAATCAGAGCTGACTTTTTTTCTTTTGTCAACAAAACGTCCACCTCCTGAATAAAAATCGCGACACCACACAGGTGTCGCGAAAAGATACGATTTCTTCTTTTTCACGCACCTAGGCAGGCGGAAAAATCCTTTAAATATACAAATACCTGCTGTCTCTGGCACTTTTTGTTACTGTCCTTGTTCAACCAGTGGTTATTATACTATAATGAAACGGAATTGTCAAGCTTTACACCGGGGCTCATTGTTAAAGCTAAGGTGACCTTCTTTATAAACTTGCCTTTGGAAGTTGTCGGTTTTAGTTTGTTAAGCTGTTCAAGTGCAGCAACGATGTTCTCTTTTATTTTTATGTCATCAAAAGACTTTTTTCCTACAGGGAAGTGGACGTTGCCGGTTTTATCGTTTCTTACTTCAATTCTTCCGGCTTTAAATTCTTTTACTGCATTGCCGATATCTGCAGTGACAGTGCCTGCTTTAGGTGATGGCATAAGTCCTTTAGGACCCAAAACCTTACCGAGCTTACCGACATCTTTCATCATATCGGGAGCTGCTATAGCTACATCAAAGTCTGTCCAGCCTTCTTTCATGACTTTTTCAACCAGATCACCGGCTCCGACGAAATCAGCGCCCATATCTTTAGCTTCTTTTGCTTTGTCACCAGTGGCAAAAACTGCTATCCTCACCGTCTTACCTATTCCGTGTGGCAGAGAGACTGTGCTTCTTACATTCTGGTCGCTCTTGGTTGCGTCAATTCCAAGCTGAACATGAACTTCAACTGATTCATCAAACTTTGCGTAACTCATCTTCTTTACGAGTTCTATAGCTTCATCCAAAGCATAAAACTTGGTTCTGTCAACAAGTTTTTTAACTTCATTGTATTTTTTCCCGTGTTTTGCCATCTTCATCCACCCCCGCTTATTCTACTACTTCTATGCCCATGTTTCTAGCAGTTCCTTCAATAATTCTCATAGCAGCTTCAATTGTCTTAGCATTTAAATCCTTCATCTTAAGCTCGGCTATATCCTTTACCTGTTTAGATGTGATCTTGCCGACAATTTCCTTGCTGGGTGTTTTAGCGGCTGTCTTGACTCCGGCTGCTTTTTTTATGAGAAACGATGCCGGCGGGGTCTTGAGAACAAAAGTGAATGATCTGTCTTCAAATATGGATATTTCTACGGGGATAACGTTTCCTGCTTTGTCAGCTGTGGCAGCGTTAAACTTTTTACAGAACTCCATAAGGTTTACACCGTGCTGACCGAGCGCAGGTCCAACCGGCTGTGCTGGTGTTGCTTTTCCTGCTTCAAGCTGTAATTTTACAACTCTGACTAACTTTTTAGCCATTTTAATGACCTCCTTGTGGTTTTAGCGGGATTACCCTCCCACTTACAATCAGAAAATATTACAATATTTTTTTTACTCTATCTTTTCGATTTCCGCAAGTGAAAGTTCCACTGTGGTTTCTCTTCCGAAAAGAGTTATGGTAACTTTTACTTCCTGCTTTTCAAGATTTATTTTAGTTATTTTCCCAGTGAACAGTTCAAAAGGACCGTTTATGATCTTTATCTGTTCGCCTATGGTATAGTCCATACGGACTTTCGGAAGTTTTTTCTGTTCTACAAGTTCCTGCCCGACAAGCTTAAGAAGAGCCTTAGCCTCCTTCAGTGTAAGCTTTATCGGTTTACCTCCTACGTTCAAAAGAGTTGAAATATACGGAACAGTCTTTATTAGATTTTCTGATTCCTGCGTGTATATCATCTCTATGAAAACATATCCAGGAAAAAGCTTTGATTTATTGGTTTTGATTATTTTAATTTCTTTTCTCATGAGATGTTCTTTTATGTCAACCCGTCCTGAAGACTTTGCAACATACTCACTTCCGTTGGCAAGCTTTTTTCCGGAATCAATTTTTGCACCTATTCGTAACGTCTTCGAATCAAAAAGTTTTACAGGAATTACATAAACCTCTTCATCGTTCATGCTGCTCTGAATAACCACTCTTTTGACTTTTTCTATGCTCCCTATCTCGCCGTCTACATCACACTCGTAAGCAGCCGACTTTGCAAAAGGCATTCCGGACTTAATATCCCTGCCTGTCCTTAGACCTGCTATTATACCGGCACTTTCTGGTATGACAAAAGTTTTAGAGTACTTTTTATCTAAAGTCTCAACAATAATTCTTCTGTAATTTTTTACTTCGGTTACCACACCGGTTTTTTTGCAGTATATCGAAGGTTCTTTGGCCAAAATATCGCCTTTTTTCACGTACTTGGATGCTTTAGTATAAAGTTCCGCTTCATTTGAGATAAAAACTCTGTCTACCTTACGATTGGCATAGTCTATCTCTTCTATTTCAGGTACAATGACTCTTCCAAACAAAGAACTCAAGCCAAGCATCTTGGCTTTTTCTTCAATTACCTCTTTAACTTTATTTTCCATTCCCGAATAGGCTTGAGCTATGTACCACTCTTTTCGCATTCAAATCACCTTTTTATATTTTATAGTATTATCCTCCAAAAGTTATAGGATAGATAAGGTTCTTGAAGAAAGTCATTAGACCCAGATCAACCGCAAAAAGGTAGACTGCAAAAAAGAGAAGAATGGCAAGAACTATTACCGTCGAATTCAGAAGTTCTTTCTTTGATGGCCAGGTTACCTTTTTAGCTTCCTGCCATACTTGCGATAAAAATACCCAGAACTTAGACATGTGTTGGCACCTCCGTTATCAAATAAGCCCCTGCTTTTGGCAAGGGCTTTTTAGGAATTATATTTTGGATTCGTTGTGTTTGGTATGTTTGTTACACTTAGGACAGTATTTGCTCAACTCTATCTTGTTCTTAAAAAGTCTGCTTTTCTGCTTATAATAATTCCTCGTGCCACATTCGGAACACTTTAACGAAAACTGAACTACCTGATTTTTGGTTGCCATTTTTGTCACCCCTCAATTCTTTTTTATCATATCAAAATGGTGGTAAGGGAAGGATTTGAACCTTCGAAGGCAATCTGCCAGCGGATTTACAGTCCGCCCCCTTTGGCCGCTCGGGCACCTTACCATCTTATTTTATTACTGGAGCCGACGAAGGGACTTGAACCCCCAACCTGCTGATTACAAATCAGCCGCTCTGCCGATTGAGCTACGTCGGCAATGGCTACAGCTCTTGAAATACCGAAAGAGATTATACCAAAG
>CALMRR010000486.1 GCA_937871925.1 uncultured Petrotoga sp. | reverse complement strand
GATATTTTAGGAAGTCCGTTTGTGCTGAACTTCCATATCTCACTGTGAACCTCTCCGGCAGGGTAAGTTGCAGAAACCTGCCAATAATAGGATTTATCCTCGGACAGTAGAGGCAGGGTAGCAGTTTTTGAAGCAAGGTCTATGTCTGATGCGGGAACTTCATTTGTCATTGATGAAATGCTGTTTCCATAATGAATTCTTAAAGATGAGGGAGAAGCGGTACCGAAATACTCCCATTTCAATTTGGTATCAAGAGGAGTTTTTACAGTCAGATTTTCAGGATATGGATATGTTGGAAAGCCCATTTTTTTACTGTAATTTGCGGCAAAGACTATAAGATCGTCAACCGTGATTTTCATGTCACCTGTACTTATATCATAAAAACCGTCTTTGTCAGTATCCTGTGCCGGGTATATATCAACTGCCGTATTATTGGCAAAGTATGCAGCCTGAAAAATTGAAAGATCTGTTCCGTCTATAGAGCCGTCCTTATTGAAGTCTCCCACAAAGGATTGAATCATCACCACAGGCGTTCCTTTTGCAGGAACAATTACAGGCAAGTCTTTTACTGAACTATCCATGGTATCGATTACTTTTAAACTGTCCACATTTATATCAATTGCAGCAGCAAGATTCTCACCATTTACACTAAATCTGAAGGTGCCTAGCTTAAACGGTGAAGTAAAGTCCAGTGCTTTTTCTTTTGAACGTGCCGAGCTTATAATTTTAAAAGGCATAGAAGAAACATCTGATTTAAGAGATATGAAATCACCGCTAAGTGAAGGTGAGAATGTGAAATCGGCAAGTGTGAGAGCAGTGCTGTCAAACGTGAATCCAAGACCAAAAGCATAGAGTTTTTCTTTTCCTGTTCTATTTATGGCATATAGATCGCACAAAAGTTCATCATTCTTGAGAGTAAAGCTTTTCTTTATATAAAGTCCATATTTAGAGTAGTCCGTGTCGTTGCGGTCTATAAAGCTACGTACAGTAAGAGCTTTCTCTGAAAGCGGGAGCTCCTCGTTTATTATGTGTATATCTTTGGATTTTGCTTTTTTTATGGTAAGAAAAGGTTCTGAAGGTTTTA
>CALMRR010000485.1 GCA_937871925.1 uncultured Petrotoga sp. | reverse complement strand
CAAAATCCCTGCTGTTTGTAAATTCAACTCCCAATGGAACAAAAAGCCTGGTAAGTTTGGAGTAAACATCTCTCATCTGAGCAGCCTTTTCAAAATTAAGAACCTTTGAGTATTTTAGCATTGCATCCGAAAGATACTCCTTCATAGCATCAACGTTTCCGCCGAGAAAGTCTATTATAGAGTCAACATGCAGACGGTACTCATCCTGGTCAACATCCTTATAGCATGGAGCAAAGCACATTCCAAGATGATAAAGAAAACAAGGCTTGGACTTTCTGTCCATACTCCTGTCGCATGAACGTATCTTGTACACCTTCTGCGCCGTTTCGATTAAATCCTTTACAAACCTTGTATCCGGATATGGTCCGAAAAACCTTCCCTGAAGATCATTTTTGTTGCGTACATAAGTAATGCGTGGATACTTCTCGCTCGTAACCAGAATATACGGATAAACCCTCGCATCCTTAAGCAGCACATTAAACTTGGGTTTATGCGTAAAAATAAGGTTCGATTCAAGAATAAATGCTTCATCCTCGTTCAGAGTAAGTATATAATCAAGAAAATCCGCTTCGCTGACAATATCCAGTACTTTTTCATTCTTTTCCTGATTGGCTTTATTAAAGTATGATGAAAGCCGCTTTTTCAGATCTTTGGCTTTTCCCACATAAACAGGAATCTGTTTGGAATCCCTGAAAATATAGACTCCCGGACTGTGCGGAATATTTTTTAGAAGGTCTCTTTCCAGCATATAACGTCGCCTATCTAATATACTTTTCGCATGCAAAATTGCTGCAGCAGCAACTGTCTATCATCTTTGAAACTTCTGCGCCGACCGGATTATCCTGTCCGCCAAGAAAAGACGCTAGATGAAGATGGAGACACTTTACCTTTGAGAAATCCGTTATTCCGCCTATTCCTGTGTTCCTCATCTTACTCTGCATGGAAGGTGAAAGATCTGTGATTGCTTCCCCCAAAATCTCAAGACGCACCCTTATTTCCGTACAGTGAGCCATAAACATCTTTTTCTTGAACTCTGAATTTTTTTCAATAAGCTCTTCAAAATAAGTAATCATTCCTTTTGATTCGAGCTTGGCAACTTCTT
>CALMRR010000484.1 GCA_937871925.1 uncultured Petrotoga sp. | reverse complement strand
ACATCTGTATAGTAATAAATAAGAACAGCCGCACATTTAAATGTGCGGCTGTTTTCTTTGTATTTTCATTTAAGATACGATAAAAACCCTTGCTTCAGAAGGATTTACAGTGACTCTGAGTTTTCCGTCATGTACTTCCCAATGGCTTTCTCCACGTCGGTAGTTTTCAAGTGCTGTTTCGATGTTATGGTATCCTCTCCATGTGAAGTATCCTATATCCACTTCAAAGTAATAAGGATTGCTTGGATTAAGGTTTACCGGTACTACCACTCCTGTTTTCCCTTCCCACCAGAACATCACAAAGGCTTCCTCGCCATATTCAAGAAATCTGAAGTTCTTCGGATCGGCAATAAGATCCTTGACTCTTTCTTTAGTTTGTCCTAAAAGCTGGAGCAGTTTTACCATGTGATGATCTGTATCCCAGTGTAGACAGTACCAGTCGAAAAAAGCCAACTTTCCGTAAAACTGGTCAACGGGTGGCAAAAACTGAAAACGTTGCTCCTGCGGATTATCAAAATCAAGTCCGGTATTCATAGGCTGAGCCTCAAATATCTCGTAACCGCTGTTTATTACAGTAATGCCGTTAGGCATAAAGGTGTTTAGCACTGCCGACAGCTTTGAAAAATTTTCTCCGCCTTCCCTGGTTACAGCTCTTGGAGAGTCGGGAGTTTCTGATGTTGCAAATGCAGGAAGTTCAAGGTTAGGCATCAATTCGGAGATGAATTTTTTCATCCAGCCCTTAGGAGCATCATTGGTTCTCTGTCTGTAACGTGGCATAGTCCACCATGAGTTTCCCAAAATTGCATCATATCCACTTTCCTTAGCCTTTTTATGGTTATCCATGCTCAGTTCCTCAGCAATAACTACGAAGGAAGGATCAGTATCTTTTGCTTTCTGTATTATCCTGTGTTCAAGCTCTTTTGGAAGAGCATGCCCCATATCAAGCCTTGCGCCGTCTATTCCGTACTTTGTCTGATAAAACGGCATTATATCAGAAAGCTTCTCCCAAAGTTCTTCGTTTTTTGTTTCTCCAGGGAAGTTGCTTGCCTTTACAACATCAAAGAGTACGTAAGGAGGCTGATCTGGGTCAAGGAACTTTTTTGCGGCCGAAGGATGACTTAGATAAAGTCTTGAAAACGTTACATCATCCCATGTCGGCTGAGGGTCATTGATCCAGTCTGAAAAACCCGGAACCGTAATTACTTTAAATTCTTTCATAATCTCATCAAGGAAGTTATCGTTATCAATATTTGCCTTTATGAAGTTCTCCCATTTCTCAGGACTTTGAGTCTTGGGATCCACTCTAAATTTTTTCAGATGATTTTTGACCGACACATTACTGTAGATACTCTCAATATTTTCCATGGTAGGCAGTTCAAACTTAAGAGTATCTATCCATGGCGGTTTAAAGGAAGAAAGCTCTTTGGTA
>CALMRR010000483.1 GCA_937871925.1 uncultured Petrotoga sp. | reverse complement strand
TTAGGTCAGGACGATATAGTAATAAAGTCTCTCGGAAGCATGCTATCGGATGTAAAGGAGTTTAGTGGCGGAGCGATACTGGGTGATGGAAGAATTGCCCTTATTCTTGATGTTTCTTCATTAATGTAATTAAGAGGTGATTGAAATGAAAGATGTGTTATCTTTTCAAATCCATAACCAGGAGTTTGCTGTTGAAGTTGATCTCATCGAGATAGTAAGTGATATGGCCGATATTACTCCTATACCTAACTCACGCCAGAGCATTAAAGGGGTTATAAATCTCAGAGGCCGTATAGTTCCCATAGTTGACATAACAGATATACTCAGACTCAATCTGCCCGCTGATCATGTATATCGTAATATTCTGGTTCTCAAGGTGGATGAAGAGGAGATAGGTATTCTGGTTGACCTGGTGAATAATGTCCTTTCAATAGATGAGACAAAACTTGAAAATCTGCAATCTAGGAATGAGTTTTATGCCGGCAAGGTCAACGGTGTAATTAAAAAGGACAACCGGTTGATTGTTTTTCTCGATATAAGAGCAGTTTTAGGTATGGAAGAATGATAAAAATTCGGGAGGTGTTTTATAAATGGGAAAAAGAATTCTTATAGTTGACGATGCCGCTTTCATGAGAATGATACTTAAAGATATAATCACAAAAGCGGGTTATGAACTTGCCGGAGAAGCCCAGAATGGTCAGGAGGCAATAGACAAGTATAAAGAGCTCAAGCCTGATTTTGTCACGATGGATATAACTATGCCTGTTATGGACGGTATCCAGGCAATAAAGCAGATAAAGACTATCGATCCCAACTCAAAAGTAATAGTCTGCAGCGCTATGGGTCAGCAGGCCATGGTTATCGAAGCTATTCAATCAGGTGCAAGGGACTTTATAGTAAAACCCTTTCAGCCCAACAGGGTTATTGAAGCCATCCAAAAGTTAGAGCAGGGATGATTCCTACGGACTCTACAACATATATTCCAACCTCCACTGTTGCCCCGACAGCCAGTGGGGGAAGTTTTATATTAGTATGGATATTGACACTTATACTGTTTGTGGTTCTTTTGTGGCTGCTTTATATGTTTCTCATGAAGTATACCAAAGGAACCAAAAATAATCCGCAAATAAGGGTAATGAAAAGATTCTACATTGACAGGAACTTTTATGTTGGTTTATTAAAGCTTTTTGATGAGTACTATCTTATTCTTTTCAGCAACAACTCGTCAGAACTTCTTAAAAAACTTACTTATGAAGAAGCTTTGGAAATAATCGGCGAAAAGCAGACTTTTTTTAAAACTTTTGCCGGTATATTAAAAAAGGGGTCGGAAGAAAATGAGACTAAGACTAAGTAGTAAGATCATACTTCTTACTTTGATGGTTCTGGCATTTAGTACCAGCATTTCATCCGCTCCGGCTGATCTTGGACT
>CALMRR010000482.1 GCA_937871925.1 uncultured Petrotoga sp. | reverse complement strand
GATCTCCCCGTTCAGAAGAATCCAAAAGAATATTATAAGGTACATCCCACATTTCCTTGACTTTAAAGTAGCGAAGTATATTCAATGCGTTTTTACGTATGGATACCGGGAATTTTTTTTCTTTGGCTATGGCAGCTATTTCGTATGTGTACTGATCCAGCTTCAGCTTTTTTACCACCTTAAGTGCGGCGCTTATTCTTTTGGAAGAAAGGCTCTGTATAAAGTCAGGAATTCTTTCTGAAAGTGAATAGTCCTGAAAGTAAACCAAATAGTTTATACAGGCAATTACAAGCGAATCCTCAATGCTGTTTAAAAGCTCACGACAAAAGGACACATAGGTCATGTCATCTTTATCTGCTGCAAGCTTAAGCCCATAGCTTATCATTATACTGTCAGAGCTTTTTATGAGCTTATCGACCATCCATGACGGCACAAAATCTTTTCCGCAGGCTTTTCTGGCAACTTTTGCAAGTTCAAGCAGAAGTGAGTAATCTTTTTCTTCTTCAATTTTCTGTTCAAGAAATCCTTTTATTATGTCTCCAGGTAGTCCGGAAAAGAAACGTATAATGATGGTTTTGGTCTGTCTGTCAGATTTGGGGTATATTTCCTTTATGGTGTTAAAAAAAGTTATTGAATCTGAACTTTCGTAATATCTTGAAAGAGCAGCTCTTTTTACATTTGAATCAGCATCTGGAGATAGAAGTGTTCCTGAAATATCGTCCAGTGCTTTTATGAGCTGTTGAATTTTAATGTACGGATCGTTTCTCATTTTCTCAACTATAACAGAAGTTTCGTCCGGAAAAGTTTGTATATAAGATGTAAAAAGCTGATACCTGACAGACGGATCAGGATCGCTGCAGCATACAAAGACACGCTCTGTGGGTTCAAAATCTTGTTCTATGTAGAGTCTGACAGCTTCCTTTCGGATCACGGCATTAATATCAGTCAATAGCTTTTCTGTTTGCTCCAATTCCAGTTTTCCCATCTTTTCAAGATACTTCAGAGCTGAAAATCTTACAGAAAAATCACTGTCATCTAAAAAATCCTTTATTATAGGAGTTTCGGTCTTCATTTTTGCAAGTTCATTTATGGCTTTGGATCTGAAAGCAGGATAAGGAGATTCGAGCATACCGAGAAAAATCTGTGAATTTTCAAACTTTATTTTTTCCTGAAGATCTTTATAAGATTCAATAATATTATTTGCCATATTAATCCTCCGTAGTGTTGTCCGGTAAGTATAAGCATATCTCTGGACTGTTGCCGAAAGAAACCTTTAAAAATCGGTCCTCGTATCTCATGTCAATATTATCTGCAATATAAGTTTCTCCTGTTGAAGAAGTATCGTTTTTAGAATATCTGTAAAGTTTATGTTGGTTCTTATTGTAGTAAAAGCCGATGCGGCTGAAACCATCCTGACGGTAAAGCCTTATATAAAAAGGCGTTTCAAGCTTTACATCTACTCGTTCAACCTCGTTTTTGCATATAAGGATGACGGTTTTAACTGAATTAGCCATTATTCCGTTCTGAAGCATATAATCAAGCGATTGCTTTAACACAAACACAGTCCTTGCAAAACAAGCAAGGACTGTCATTGTTCCCATAAAAACGAAAAATATCTCAAAAACGCTCTGTAAAAGAATAAACCCTTCCTTGATGCTTTTCATCAGAACGGTTCGGAAATATATATTGAAAAATCGCGTCTGAGACTGTTGAACCGTAATTCAAACTTCAAATCGTCGATAAAGGATTCGTGTGGTCTGGGAAAAGTGAATACAGTCTTTATCATAAAGTAGTCCAATATGTTCTGACTGGGTTTAAAATCTTTTACAAGCGGATAACAAAAATTAAGATCTGCCTTTAAAAAATCGAGCTTATAAGATATTCCAAGATATAGATCCGGTTGGCTCCTGTTTGGAGAAACCGTATCTGTGGCAGGAAGAGTAGCCCTGTCATAGTACCAGATCATTCCGCCGTGAATACTTGTGGTTTCGTTAAAATCATAAAGAAGAGCATTTATGTTCGTAACGGAAACAAGGCTCAGTGGAGTCAGATTAGGGTTTATATCAAAGCTGAAATTGATGTTTGGAGATTCTATCCCGCCTCTTATAGCAACCTTAAACGGCGAAACATCATTGAGAACAGAAAATCCAAGATCATAAAAGGTTCCCGCAAAAAGTCCCGTAGAAATCAGTAAAACAGATAATAATATGATCAGGCCTCTGCGCAGGGAGTTCATTTCATTTCAGTCCTTAGAGAGTTAAGCTTATCGATATCCTTTACTTTTATTATTCCAAGCTCTATTTCTCTCAGAGCTATAGTGACATAGTTTCCGTCTTGGGTTTTAATAGTGGAGTTCTGCATTTCTTCGCTGTCCTTTAGAATTTCAGCTCTCTTAGCTGCAATTATGGGAACGGCATACTTGAAGTTCACTTCTTTCATTATCTTATCGTAGTTTACATTTGTTTTCATTTTTACCTCCGAAGATTCAGGGATTATTTCTGAAAAATGTGTACTGTCCGAGATGTTCAGCGACTCTTTTAACTTTAAGCTGCTCAGCTATTATGATTGAAATCAGCTGGCTTATAGATTCAGCGAGAACCGAATTAACTATGAGGTAATCAAAGTAAGGAATTTTAGCTAATTCAGCTTTGGCATCCTCCAGTCTTTTTTTCAGATCACGCTCGTTTTCTGTAGCCCGCTGAGAAAGCCTTCTGCTGAGATCATCGTAAGAAGGAGGTGCGACGAAAATGGTTACTGTTCTTTCAGGCATCACATTTTTTATATTTACAGCTCCTTGAACGTCAACATCAAGAATTATGTTGTAGCCTTCATCAAGCTTTTTTTCGACGTGGCTTTTTGAAGTTCCGTATCTATAACCGTGCACATTTGCCCATTCAAGAAAATCGTTCTTTTCTATGATCGCATCAAATCCGGTATTGTCAACAAAAAAATAATCTATCCCGTCAGTTTCGTCCGGACGCGCAGGCCTTGTTGTGAACGATACAGAGTAAGAGAAACCTTGAACAGATTGCAAAGCCCTTTTTATGATAGAAGATTTTCCGGCACCTGAAGGCCCGCTGACTACATAAAGAATACCGTTTTTTGTTGCATCATTCATTGAAAGCCTCTTTTCGTATTCTTTCCAAAGCCTTTTCTATATCGTAGAAACTCTGGAAAAAACGGCTGGTAATGGTTTCGGGCTGAATAGCACTTGCTATAACATGACCGGAGTCTGTTATAATGAATGCTCTTGTTTTTCTTCCGTGGTTCACTTCCAAAAGTTTTCCCTGCTGTTCTGCAACATCCCTGAGTCTTTTAAGCGGCTGGGAACCAGGATTCACTATTGCAATGACTCTATCTCCGACCACAACATTCCCGAAGCCAATGTTTATAAGACCGTACATATAAGCACCTCCAAAAATTTGTTAATGGATATTCTGTACCTGCTCCCGTACTTTGTTAACAATCACCCGTCCATCGATCGAGTAATTAGTTATTTCTGCAATTTTGGATTTAGAAGCTATAGTATTGAACTCCCTGTGCATTTCCTGCGACAAAAAATCAAGATTCTGACCCTTAAGCTCCTCAGGGGATTCCATGATTTCTCTGAAACGCTTGAGATGGATCTTCAATCTTTCTATTTCCTCAGAGATATCAGAACGTTCAGCCAAAAGTGCAACTTCAAGTTCAAGACGTTCCGGATTTATTTTGGTATCAGGTTTTAGAAGCTGGTTGAGATCATCATTAAGCTTTTTCATAAACTCTTCCTTCATTTTAAGAGATTCGGAATAGATGCTTTCAACTATATCAGAAAGCTGTTTTATATAATCAGCAAGCAGTACTTTAAGGTTCAAACCTTCTCTGTTCTGAAATTTTTTAACTTCGATTACCACATCGTTGAGACACTGGCTCAGTCCGGACCAAACTTCATCCATGGACTGTTCGTCGAGATTTATTCTTATTATCTCTTTAAATCGTGTAAGAATATCCAAGGTTATATCATCATTCATAGAAAGATCTGTCTTTATTTTTGAAAGAGCATGATAGTAAGCTTTGGCAAGGCCGCTATCGATCTGAACAAAATTTTCGGGATTTACAAACCTTATATCAACATACACATTAAGGTTCCCTCTTCCAAAATGCTTCTTCAGATAATCCTGAAGCTTAAGCTCAAGCGGCGAAAAGATGCCGGCAAGTGAAGTTTTTAAATTAAGGTACTTTCCGTTTAAAGATTTTATCTCTACCGTATAGTTATAATTTCCTACAACTTTCTCTATTCTGCCATAACCGGTCATGCTTCTCATATTCTCACCTCGTTAGTATTATACACCAGAATGATTAAATTTCAAAAAATTTAATACATTTTTAAGCTTCTCAAGGAAATAATCGACTTCTTTGCCGTTATTCAAGTGAGAAAGGCTAATTCGTATATTTCCCTGAGCCTGTTTTTCTGTATATCCCATCTGATGCAGGACTCGGTTTGAAGAACTGCTCTTGCTCGAGCATGCTGAAGAAGTAGAAACAAATATGCCTTCATCAGACAGAGCAGAAACTATCGAATCGGCGCGTACTCCTTCAAAGATTACAGCAAGAGTGTTAGGGACTGAGTTATCCAATGGCGTTACAATAATACCTCCCATATGAGCTATTTTTTCTGCCATAAAATGACGCAATGCATCAATACGTTTCATATCTTCCAGATTGTCATAAGCTTTTTTCATTGCAAGAGCCGATCCAATAATGCCTGCAGTGTTCTGGGTTCCGCCTCTCATGCTTCTTTCCTGAGAACCTCCGGTAAGATAAGGAAAGATTCTTATTCCCTCTTTTTTATAAGTAATGCCCACACCTTTTGGACCATGAAACTTATGGGCAGAGAAGCTAGCCATATCGCAATTAACCTTACGTATACTGAAAGGTATTTTTCCTATTGCCTGTACTGCGTCTACGTGAAAGTAAGTATTTTTATTTTTTGATTTTATTATTTCACCGATCTTTTCCACAGGCTCCAGAGTACCGGTTTCATTGTTGGCTGCCATTATGCTTACAAGAATAGTATCCTCCCGTATTGCTTCTTCCAGTTCTTTAAGATCAACCACTCCTGACTTGTCTGTTTTTATTAGAGTGACAGAATACCCATCATTTTCAAGTTCTTTGAGAGTATTTATAGTTGCGCTGTGTTCAATTGCTGAAGAGACTATATGCTTTCCGCTCCTGTAATTAGCTTTGCATATGCCGCGGATTGCCCAGTTTATAGATTCGCTTGCACAGGATGTGAAGTATATTTCATACGGCATTGCATCGAGTTTTTCAGCAATTAATTCTCTTGCATCCTCCATCATTTTTTCAATTTTGTTGCCAAAACCATGAATGGAGTTAGGGTTTGCATAATCTGAAACCATATATTTATAAACAAGGTCAGCCACCTCTTTATCAACAGGTGTAGTTGCATTGTTGTCAAAATAAACAAACATAAAGAGCCTCCTTTTTAAAAAGTTTTATAGTATAATTAATGAAAAAATAATGGGGTGAAAGATCTTGAAAAAGGCATACTTTTGGTTAATCCTTATAACGATCGTCTGGGGAACCACATTTCCTCTTCAAAAACTTGCTCTGAACGGAATATCAACAAGTACGTATATTTCTTTGCGTTTCTGGATAGCAAGCATCGTATCTTTTGTGGTTTGGAGGAAGCATTCTTTCAAATACGGGGTAATTTTAGGACTTGTGTTTGCAGGGTCATTTATTGCCCAGACTTACGGTCTTTCACTTACTACAGCTTCAAAAAACGGGTTTATAACTTCTCTGTATATAATAATGGTTCCGTTTTTTTCATATATGATTGAAAAAGAAAAACCATCTGTTTTTCAGTATTTTGGCTTTCCAATGGCTTTAGCGGGTTCTTATTTTATGGCAGGAGGACTTTCAGGGTTTAACTTAGGTGATCTGCTGACATTTATCAGTGCCGTAGGATATGCAGTACATATAGTTTTATTAACAATTATATCAAAAAAAGTAGATGAAACTTCCATACTCTCTTTTCAATTTCTTACCGTGGCGATTATAACCACTTTTATGAGTATCGGCTCTGCAGTCCAATACAATTACTTTTCATTTGCTGTTGCTGCATACACAGCAATCTTTGCTACGGTCATTGCAACATTGCTTCAGGCTAGATATCAAAAAATAGTAAGCAGTAATACCGCTGCTCTCATCTTTGTTGGGGAACCTATATTTTCAGCCTTTTTTTCTTTTTTGATTCTTAAAGAACAGCTTTCCTCCAGGCAGTTTTTTGGAGCTGCTATTCTTATAGGAGCTCTTGTATTTGCCTCATTCAGAAAAAAACAACAGCAGCCGCTTTAAACAGATGGCTGCTGTATCTTCATCATGCTAGCTTTCATGAATACTGCGGTTGCCTGAACACATACCTTTCCGGATTCATCAGTAATAGAGGCTTGGACTTCGTAAACGGTTTTCTTGATATTAGTAACCGTTGCCTTGGCAAAATACTTTCTGTTGGTCAGCACCGGATTCTTGTATCTGAGATCCATCTTAACCGTAACCGGGGTTACTTCGAGAGAGATGACGGCCCAGGCCATAGTATCGTCAAGAATAGTAGAAAGTATTCCCCCGTGAACCATGCCCCTCCATCCACTGTAGCTTTCATCGAGTAAAAATTCCGTCTCAGCACTTCCGTTATTATATGTAGTGTCAAGCTTTAAACCAATTTGGTTGTCTTTTCCGCTGGAAAAGCTCATGGGATTTGCCTGAAGCTGCAATTTTATCAGCACTCCTTTAGCAGTTATATATAAGAGATATCAACTAAGTTCAAAAACACAGCTGTTTACAGAAATGATAGTATTTTTGATGTTTACCCCAAGATCTTTACAGCCAAGGAAAAAATGAGACAAAACTATACCTAAATCAATGCTGTACGTATCTGCATTTCCTGCTTTTGGGACGGTTATCTTTATTTTTTTCTCCGAGAGAAGATCAAAAAACCACGGCTGTCTGTTAATGGCTGATGGAGCCATTCTGCAGCAGTTAAGCAGAAAAGTATTTTCGTTGTTTAGAAAAGCCGAACCATTCATTATAAGATCTTTAAGCTCCTTCTTTACTCCGTTGTGAGTAAATGTTTTTATAAGTAAGCTTTTTTTATTGCTTTTTTCTTTTCCGAACTCTATAAAGCATGGAGCGCCAAAAGAGTTTGAATAACCTTTCCAGCATGTTCCAAAATTCAAGGCTGTAAGCCCGATTACTGCCTGTTCACCTTGAAAACCATACTCTATAAAGCTTATACCGTTTTTTTCTTTTACCGGAGCAAACAACTGATAAGAAGCTGCCTGCTCTATTTTTTCAATACGCCAGTCAAGTCTCTGACATGAAAGACTCTCTGTACTTTTCAGGATCTTCTTTATTTCATCAGTGTGTTCCTGTGAAAGGGAGAAAGAGTCATAAGATCTTGTAGAATGGCGTAAATTAATAATTTCGCAGTATTTCATATCATGCTCCTTTCAATAGGATAAAAATATATTCTTCAAAGAAATTATATCACTTTTTTCGGAAGTTTCATGATACTCCTTTATAGATAAAAGTAACCGTTATATCGCTTTTTACCATCTTTTTTAACTTAGTAATATGATAATTTTGAGTAAAAATCGTTTTTAAAATTTAAAAAGAGAAGTATTTTCTTTTTAAACGGTTTTATTGTCCGTTATTTGTTATTAAAAACCTTTCATTGTCTTTTTCCGTAAGGAAAATATGTTATATAATTATATCGTAATCGATATATCTAAAACGATATATAAGATTAAATAAACGATCTTAAGATTAAAAAAACCGATCCCAAGGAGATAAGAATGCCAAAATACTCATGGATAGAAAATATGATTATAACTTATCTTTATAGCCATAGCGAGATGAGTGGATACGATTTTATTAAGTACTGTAAAGAAAACGATGTAAATATTTCTGCAGGAAGTGTATATCCGATTTTAAAAAGGCTTATCGAAAAAAAGATAGTAAAGGCTGATTCACAGGGCAGAAAAAAAATTTATACACTTATAAGCCCAGAAAATCCCAATTCAGCAGAAAGATCACATATATACCTTAAAAACAATATAAACAAGATAGGAACCACAATAAGCTGCAGCTGTGATCTTATACCTACCTCCCTGAGAGATGAGGTAAGTTCGTACCTTAAGACGCTTTGTTCAACAGACTGGAAAAATCCTGAAGCTCTAAAAAGACTGGCAGAGGAAACACGAAGATTCGATGAAAATATTCTTAAACATATAAGTATCCTAGAAGGAGGAAGATCATGAAGATAATAGTGGTGGGAGGAGTGGCCGGTGGAGCGACCGCAGCGGCCAGACTGAGACGGCTTGATGAAAAAGCACAGATAACGGTTTATGAAAGAGGAGAGTATATCAGTTTTGCAAACTGTGGACTACCTTATCATATAGGCGATGTCATACAGGACAGGGACAGGCTTTTGCTTGAAACTCCGGAGACTTTTAAAGAAAAAAATAATGTGACTGTTAAAGTTAAATCCAACATAGTGAAAATAAATAGGGAAAAAAAGACAGTTCTTGTAAAAGATCTGATTACATCAAGGGAGTATGAGGATAGTTACGATTTTCTGGTGCTCTCACCCGGAGCGGAACCTATAAAACCTTCAATATCAGGCATAGACTCACCCAACATATTTACCTTGAGAAATATAAACGATATGGACAAAATAATAAAATACTCCGAGGAACACAAAATAAAGAAAGTGGCGGTTATAGGAGCAGGTTTCATTGGCCTTGAGGCAGCGGAAAACTTTTTGCATAAAGGAAAAAATGTGACCATAATTGAAATGGGAGCTCAGGTACTTTCTCCTATAGATTTTGAGATGGCATCACTTCTGCATTCGCACATAACTGACAAAGGAGTGGAGCTTATTCTCAAGGACGGTGTAGAAAAGTTTTCATATAACGGCGAACTTACAAAGATACATCTCAAGAGCTCAAGGACAGTGGATGCACAGATTGTGATATTTGCAATAGGAGTATCACCGGAAGTAACCCTTGCAAAAATTTCCGGTTTGGAACTTGGAAAAGCAGGAATAAAGGTAAATAAGTATATGCAAACTTCAGATCCAAGTATATATGCAGTAGGAGATGCCGTTGAAATTGAACATTTCATTTCTCACAAACAGGTTTTTATACCGCTTGCAGGTCCGGCAAACAGACAAGCTAGGCTTGCTGCAGATAATATAATAAACGGTAACAGTCAGGAGTATAACGGAACTCTTGGAACATCCATAGTGAAGGTTTTTGATATGACTGCAGCTTCAACCGGTCTGAATGAACGTGTACTGAAGTCTCTTGACATAAAGTTTATGAACTGTATTATTTCGGGAAACAGCAATGCTGACTATTATCCCGGTGCAACTCCTCTTAAACTGAAGCTTATCTTTACTCCGCAGGGAGAGATACTTGGAGCGCAATCTGTGGGAAGCAAAGGTGTTGATAAGAGGATAGACGTTATTGCAACAGCTATAAAAGGCGGACTAAAGGTGTGGGACTTAAAGAATCTTGAGCTGGCTTATGCTCCCCCTTACGGTTCGGCAAAAGATCCTGTGAATATAGCGGGATATGTTGCAGATAACATGCTGAAGAACGATCTTCAGACTATAAATTATGATGAAGTGCAGTCTGAGCTTAAAGATTCTGTAATTCTTGATGTAAGAACGGAAGAAGAATTTTCCATAGACAGTATAGAAGGTGCTGTTAATATTCCTTTGGATAAGCTCAGAGAAAAAATATCGTCACTGGATAAAACTAAAAGATATATCATATACTGCAGAGTAGGCAGAAGAGGATACTTTGCATATAGAATACTTAAGCAAAATGGGTTTGAACATATAAAAAATCTCAACGGAGGTTTTGAGATATATGAGCATGCGTATTCTCAGCAGAAAGTTCAATCTGTTGCGCAAAATGAAAAACTTGAGTTTATTGTGGATGAAAAAGATATATTTAAGATAGATGCCTGCGGTATGCAGTGTCCAGGTCCTATAATGGAAACCTACAAAAAGATCTCATCTATGGATAATGGGCAGGTGCTGGAAGTAAGTGCAACTGATCCCGGCTTTGCAAAAGATATAAAAAGATGGGCTGAAAAAACAGGAAATAAAGTACTTGAACTTTCAAGTGAGAACAACATAATAAAAGCCAAAATTCAGAAGGGAGTCTTAAAGTACGATACAGTTCTTCCGAAAAGTGATGCAGACCATAAGACAATTGTAGTTTTCAGCAATGATCTTGACAAGGTGCTGGCAAGTTTTATAATAGCAAACGGAGCGTTATCAATGGGTAAAAAAGTCACGATGTTTTTTACATTCTGGGGATTGAATGTTCTGAGAAAAAGCAATTTTAAAGGTTCAGATAAAACTTTTATAGAAAAGATGTTTGGATTCATGATGCCTAAAGGTTCAGAAAAGCTCAAGCTTTCAAAAATGAATATGATGGGTCTTGGAACGAGCATGATGAAAAAAGTTATGGAAAAGAAAAACGTTGACAGTCTGGAGTTGCTTATGAAAAAGGCTTTAGAAAATGGGCTTACCATAATTGCATGTCAGATGTCCATGGATATAATGGGTATAAAGCAGCAGGAGCTGATAGACGGAGTACAGGTTGCAGGTGTGGCTACATACCTTGCCGAAGCTGAGGATTCCAATGTAAATCTTTTTATATAAGTATAAGCCGGAAAAGTTCTTCCGGCTTTATTTTTTGCTTGAAATAAAAAGGAAATTAACGTATACTTGGTATGTAGAAACCTTATTTTACGG
>CALMRR010000481.1 GCA_937871925.1 uncultured Petrotoga sp. | reverse complement strand
ATAATATCTCAAATAGATATACCTGCCGGTATAGTACCCGGAGCTGAAATAATGAGCAGTATAGAAGATTTTAAAGATATGGAACGTTCCGGAGTGACTTTTATAGACTGTTACTACGAATATGCGCCACGTTGGATTAAGACCTTATCCGTCCACAAGATGCTCGCTGTAAACCATACTTTTAAAGAAGAGGAGCTTGATTATCTTGTTGACTATGGGGCAGACAGCATTGAACTTTCTTTCATTGATCCATCACAGTACGGAAAGGCTCTGACTGTAAAAGACTGCATAAACTATGAAAGACTTTCAAAAAAATGCCATTCAAACTGTTTTATTCCTTCTCAGAAGTTCCTAACCATAGATGATCTTGAAGTACTTAACAACCAAAATATAAAGGGAATCATCCTGGGAGCAGTTGTAACTGGAAGCGATCCAAAAACTTTTTCGGATACGATCAAAAATTTCAGAGATGGTTTGGATAAACTATACGGGAGGTAGAATACATGAAAAAGCTTATTTTAACGGTTTTATTGTGTACCACAGTTTTTATGGTTGTCTTTGGAGCTAGTACAGTAAAGGTTTGGTTTGCAGGTACTCAGAAACAGTTAATGGACCTGGTGGATTCAAAACTTATTCCGGAATTTGAAAAAAACAACCCGGATATAAAGATAAAAGCTGAGTTTATTCCGTGGGGAGAACTCTCGACCAAACTTACCACATCCTTTGCCGGAGGGATAGGACCGGATATATTTATGCATGGTCAGGCTGCCATAGCCGGTTTCGCTGATAAAGGCATAATAATGCCTATTGATTCGATACTATCCAAAATAGAAGATCCTCAGGACTTCGGAGCTACTCTTAATGCTGGTTTGTTTAAGGGAAAAAAATACTACATACCGGTTTTCGGAAGCGGACGACTTTTAGCATACCGAAAAGATTTTTTTGTTCAGGCAGGGTTGGATCCTCAAGATGCTCCGATGACATGGGAACAGCTTATCAGTTATTCAAAAAAACTTACATCAGTCGAAAACAACAGATATAAATGCGCCGGCTTTGACCTTCCTGTAAGCGGTGTTGATCTTCAGCAAGTTTGGAGCGGTTTCTTATATCAAAATGGTGGAGAACTTTTTGACAATGAAATGAACCCGGTTTTCAACAGCACTCAGGGAGTACAGGCACTCCAGTTTTACGTTGACCTAATAAGAAAAGAAAAGGTAGCCCCTGATTACGGAACATCAAAAACAGGCAATCTACATTCACTGGCAAGCGGTTCAGCCGCAATGGGAATGCTGGTACTTGAAGAGATTAACGATATTAAAACTTATGCTCCACATGCATTTGAACAGATTGAGCTTTCATTGTCCACGGCAAGACTTAACAGGGCGAGCTTTTATTCTTTTGCAGGCTTTATGGTATCAAGCAAAACCAAAGATCTTCAAAGTACTGCCAAGGTTTTAAGTTATCTGACTTCCAAAAATTCTATAGTTGCTATAAACGAAGTACAGTCCACCCTGCCTCCAAGACAGTCGTCAGCTGAATCAGAGTTTGTTTCTTCAAATCCTGTTCTTACTATGTTTGTGAAAGGAGCCAAATATGCTTTTGGCAATCCTAACGTACCTTTCTGGGTTCAGGCAAGGGATATACTCATAAAGTATCTCGAAAGAGCAGTAAAAGGCAATATGGATTGTAAATCAGCATTGGATCAGGCTGCCCAGGAAATTATGAAATTGAAGTAAATTATACAGATGACCGGCGGCATACGCCGGTCTTTTATCAAAAAACAGCAGATCACTTTACTGTAGGAGGAAAATCTTGAAAAATCAAACCAGGAAAAACGGACAGCTTTCTTCAATGAAAAAAAAGATCGCTTTTACAGCCGTTATTTTCATCGCTCCAGTATTCATTTATACCGTTATATTCAGAATAATACCAATTTTTTTCTCGCTTATATTAAGCTTTACACGCTACGATGGGTTTAACGCACCTGTTTTTAATGGTATACAAAACTATAAAGCTCTGATGTTCAGTGGAGAATTCTGGAATTCGGTCATCAGAACTTTGGAGTTTTCAGTGCTGGTACTACCCCTGAATATGCTTATATCCTTAGTCATGGCTGTACTTATAAACAACCGGGTTCGCGGAATAGGATTCTTTAGAGCCTTATATTATCTGCCTGTCATCACTCCTCTTGTTGCTGCTTCTATGATATGGATGTGGCTTTATGATCCGCAGTATGGTATTTTTAATTTTTTTCTTTCGCTTTTTAGTCTGCCGCCTGTTAACTTTCTTTCAAATACATCAACGGCACTGGCAAGCGTTGCGGTAATGAGAATATGGAGAGGTGTAGGCTGGAACATGATGATCTATCTTGCCGGACTTCAGGGAATATCTGCATATCTTTATGAAGCTGCCAAGCTAGACGGCGCAGGTACTGTTAAACAGTTTACAAAAATAACTTGGCCTCTGCTAAGACCGGTTCATCTTTATGTTCTGATTGTCGGACTCATAAGCACCCTGCAGTCTTTCACAGAAATGTACGTAATGACAGGAGGTGGTCCGCTGCAATCGACAACAACAGTTGGAATGCTTATATATACAAGTGCTTTTGACTACATGGATATGGGATATGCATGTTCTATGTCCTTTGCGCTGGGTATAATCATCATGGTACTATCGGTTATAAGCTTTACGTGGAAAAAAGAAAGAACGGAGGTGTCAGAATGAAACCTAAGAAAAAAACAGCTCTCATGATTGCACTCATAATAATTGCCGTTATGATGGCCCTTCCTTTTTTCTGGATGCTTATCACATCTGTCAAACCTGATACTGAACTGTTTTCATGGCCTCCGTCTTTTATCCCGAGAAACATTACTTTGGAGCATTATGCAGAAGTATTTCACACCAAAGATTTCGGCAGGTACTTTGTCAACAGCCTTATTGTGGCATGCCTGTCAGTAATCATGAATATTTTTTTCTGTAGTCTTGCAGGTTATGCCTTTGCCAGACTCGACTTCAAAGGAAAAAACTTTGCCTTCATAGTCCTTTTGAGTACTATGATGATACCGATTCAGGTTACACTGATACCGACTTTCATCCTGGTAAAATCCTTTCCTCTGGCAGGAGGAAACAATATCTTCGGGCAGGGCGGTATAGGCTTTCTCAACAGCTATTTCGGACTGGCAGTACCTCATATAATGAGCGTATTCGGAGTCTTTATAATGCGGCAGTTTTATATGCAGTTTCCAAAAGAGCTTTCAGAAGCGGCACGTATAGACGGTGCAAATGAAATTAAAATTTTTACGAGAATATTCCTTCCTCTGGGAAAACCAGCTCTTTCAACTTTGGCTATATTTTCGTTTACCCAGGCATGGGATGATTTCTTGTGGCCTCTTATAGTTACAAGTGAAAATTCGATGAGGACTCTGCAATTGGGGCTGGAAGTATTTAAAAGCAGATCATCTGCAGACTGGGGACCTTTGATGGCATGCACCAGTCTTGCTATAGTTCCAGTACTTATCATATTTACAGTTCTACAAAAATACTTTACCGACACGGCCCTTACAAGCGGTATAAAATAAAAGGTGTTATATGCTTAAATACGATGTAATTGTTATAGGAGGTGGAGTAGCCGGAGTATGCGCTGCTGTTACCACATCACGCAGAGGTTTAAAAACCTTGATTGTAGAAAAACATATGAATATGGGAGGAGTTTTAACCAACTCTTTTGTTATGCCTATGATGACCTTCCACAGCCAAAAACGCCAGGTAATAAAGGGAATTGCTCAGGAGATCGTAGAAAGGTTAATGGAAAAAAACGGTTCTCCCGGACATATAAAAGATCCCATAGGCTTTGTTCCGACCATTACTCCCTTCAATCCCGAAATCATGAAAACTGTACTTTTTGAGATGCTCTGCGAAGAAAAAGTGGACGTTATCTCCGGACATATCTGTACAGCCACAGTTTCAAGAAAAAGTATACAGACCATACAGGTTCATCAGGCTAGCGTAGCTAATGAGTATACAAGTATTGATCTTTGTGCTGATATATTTATTGATGCCACAGGTGATGGTAACTTCTCTATAAAATCCGGTGCACCTTATACCATAGGCGATGGCCCATCACAGGAAACCCAGCCTATGACGCTTATTCTTAGAGTAGGTAAAATAAATGCTCAGGAAATAACTGATTATATTCGCAGCAATCCCGGAAACTTTTTATTTGATGAAAAAACAGATTTCAGTTATCTCGCAGTCTCAGGCTACTTTCAGGAATGTAGACGATGTGAAAAATACAATCTTAATTTTAAAAGAGACAGACTGCTTTTTTTTCAGATTCCTAACTTTTCCGATCAGGTTATGATAAACACAAATCGTTATCCAGGTCTGAGCCTTAATAAGTTTGAACATTCCAAAGCTCATATGGATGCAGTGCTTGGAATAGAAAATTTTATGACTTTTTTACGCAGTGAGATACGTGGATTTTCCGATGCAGTGCTGTTGGAATCCGCACCTGCAATAGGTGTAAGGGAAAGTACTCATGTCTGCGGTATAAGTACCATACAAATGCCGCAGCTTATGGGCGATGTAAAGGCGGATGAACCTGTTGCAATCGGTTCATATCCAGTCGATATGCATGTATCGGGCTCTGATGAACTACGTGTTGTTACTATACCATACCCATCCGAATATCAGATAGATATGAAAAATCTTATTCCAAAAAATCTTTCCAATGTAGTTTTAGCTGGTAGAGCCATATCAGCCGATCATCTTGCTTTTTCTGCTGTTAGAACAAGCCCTCTTGCATGTGCTACAGGACAGGTCGCCGGATTAATGGCTGTTTTGTCTGCAATGGAAAAATGTCCTATCAATTTTATTAAATACAAAAAACTTAAGCTTCTCCTACAGGAGGATGGAATAGTTTATGAGTAAAGATATTGTTCTTGTACCGCTTGACAGCAGACCCGTAAATTCCGATATACCCAAGCTTATTTGCATGGCTGCAGGAGTTGAATGCGAGATCCCTGATCGGGATATGCTTGGAAAGTACATGAATCCTGGAAACTGCGATAAAATTGCGGACTGGTTGCTTAAAAAGTCCGCAAAAAACTATGTGCTATCTCTGGATATGCTTTTGTACGGCGGTCTTATAGCTTCACGGGGAAGTATTTCGAAACCATATTCTGTACAAAAAGGATTTTTAGCCATTTCTGATTTAAAAAAGAAAAATTCAGATTCAAAAATACTTTGCTTCAGCACGATAAGAAGACTGTCCACAACCGTTTATTCACAGGAATCTATGATTGAATGGCAGAACATGAACACTTATCTTAAAGCTTTTTACTCTAAAGATTTTGAAAAGGCATCAGCGCTGAAAACAAAAATAAATCCGGATATTATGGAACAGTATAGCCTTTTGCGGAAAAGAAATCTTGAGAACAACCTTAAAGCAGTTGAGCTTGTTTCAAATGGAAGTATTGATTTCTTACTTCTTCCCCAGGAGGATTGTTTCCCAAACGGACCACAGACCCAGGAACAGCTGACCATATCTGAAAAGATACTTTCACTTAACTTATCAGAGAAGGTTTTCCTTCATAACGGAGCCGATGAAGCAGCTCAGGAGCTTGTATCAAAAGTTGTTAATCCAGGAGAAAAAAAAATATCGGTCCTGTGTGACTGTCCTTCAAAACTCAATGAAATAATGGAGTTCGAAGACAGACCATTTCAGACCAATCTTTTTTCACACATGAAAGCACTTAACTTTATACAAGATAATGATTCTCAAACTCTCCTTTACATAGCCTTTGCCGAACCACAGACCTGTGTGCGCCATATAAAAACTGCCATTGCTTACGGGAAAAAAGTCATCCTTTTGGATCTGATAGCTCCAAATGGCGGCAGTAAAGAACTTATAAGCGAAATGATCAGACATGATCTGCTTAGGCAACTCTGGGGATACAGTGCTTGGAACACCGCAAGCAACTCTCTGGGAACAGCACTGGCAATCTGTGCTCTTACCAATATGAAGACAGATAGAAAAAAAATATTGGAGCTTCTTGCAAGAAATCTTGTGGATGACTTCCTCTATCAAAGCATCTACAGACAGGTTATTGAAGAAAGATTTAAAAAAGATATTCACAACATGCAGACAGTTGACAAAAAAAACAGAGAGGATATTAAAAAAGAATTCATTTCATGTGCTAATAAATTCCTCAATGAAAGCGGTTTCAGCGGACTTAAAATTACAGATTTCTACTTCCCTTGGGAAAGAACTTTTGAGTGCAGTATCACTTGTTCTTACCAATAAAACATCTTTTACAATCTTTTTCGACGGCATCTGATATGCTCTGAAGATATCGTTTTTTAAAGGATTAAAAGAAAACCACAAAAATAAGAAAGCCCAAACAGCTACTATTGCTATACTTATTTTAAATACCATGTCTGAAAACTTCCTGCAGCGGAATATTCTATACCCCAGCATTTGTCCTAAAGCAACCGAAATAATACCAATAAAAATATCCATAGCTTGGATCTGTCGCAAAAAGCTGGTATATAGATAATACCCAGATATTATGAAAACAACCATAAAAGTCGCCGCAAAAACCTTTGCTGCAAAAAAATTGTTAGTTTTTTTCTTTATAAAAATACTTTCTACCAATCCCCAAAAAAGTGTCGGCCAGAATACAAGCTTAAGCTGCTCCCAAATACTTTCATTTATAGCAAAAAATAAAGCCAGAAGAAAAAAATTTCCGGCATAACTGAATATATAATGAAAAAGTACTCCTATAAGGCAAACGAAGAAAAATCCTCCGACTTCCCAGTAAAAAAGAGTTTTTTTGTCTTTTTCTTTATACATATGATCAGCTCCCGAAGTTTTTATACATTTTATTAATCAAATATATTATATATTAATAATATGTCAAAAACAAAGCATCGTTATAAACTTCCAAAATCATAATTGTCTTAATGATTTTGGAGTGACTTTAGTATTTTTTGGGCACTTTCCAGATTGGCAAGCGCAATATCAAGACTGTACTTTACTCCGTACAAAACATTTTCCGGAAGCTTTTGCTTGGAGATCT
>CALMRR010000480.1 GCA_937871925.1 uncultured Petrotoga sp. | reverse complement strand
AAAATCAGTCGACTACAGCAAGAACAGAAACGGAAATGCCATGGTTGTCGGTCAGATGCCGCAGGTTGCACACACTTACAGATACTTTCATTCCAGATACTCTTTCATGAATGAAAAGGGTGTTGCAATATCAGAATCAACAGGTGGAATTGATACCTCAACAGAGTACGGAAAAAAAGTTGCAAAGTACTTCTCGGATAACGAAGGAATCATTGACTGCTGGTATGCACAGGATATAGCTCTTGAAAGATCGGCTAGTGCAAGAGAAGCTGTCAAGATAATGGGTGAGCTCGTTGAAACATATGGCTGGAGTAATGTCGGCGGCGGTCCTGAGTCCATGTTTATCGGAGACGGTAAAGATGTATGGCTTGCCGAGTTCTACGGAGCAGACCTTTGGGTAGCAGTCAGAATTCCTGACAATGCATTCTCAGTCACAGCAAACAGATTAAGAATCATGGAAGTAGATCCTAACGACACAGCTAATGTTATGTATTCAAAGAATCTTTTCAAAACTGCCGTTGAGCAGGGTTGGGTTTCAAAAGACCTTCCGCTTAACCAGTGGAAACTTGCAGAGATTTACTCACCAAATAATAGCCTCTATGCCACAAGAAGAGAATGGAGAGCCCTTGACCTTGTTGCTCCTAACTACATGAAGGCAAACAACTACGGTCCAAGCGAACTCAGATATCCTCTTTGGGTAGTTCCGGAAAAAGCTCTTACAATAGACGATATATGGAAGATAAAGGCTGACTACTACGAAGGTACTCCTTACGATCTTACCAAGGGTCCAGCAGCGGGTCCATGGGGAGATCCTCTCAGATATGCCAACTCTTCCAAAACTGAAAAAACCGCTGCATGGGAAAGATCAATCAACATGCACAGAACATGTTACCTGCACATCGGCCAGACCAAAGCATGGCTGCCTGATCCTATAAAGGGAGTCAGCTGGTACGGTTACGGTGCACCTGATACAACATATCTCACACCTCTTTGGCCAGCAATGACCAAGTTACCTGACTTCTATACAATTGGAAGCAGATACGAAGGGTTCAGAAGAGATTCCGGCTGGTGGGTAAACACATATGTACAGCAGATGGCTGAACTTCACTACAATGAAGCTATTAAAGACATCAGAAACCTCAGAGCTCCTAAGATGGATATGCTCTACAAGGTTACCCCACAGGTTCAGGAGCTTGCAGCTCAGCTTTACAGACAGGGCAAGACCAAAGAAGCAGTTGCTCTTATCGATAACTATGCGTACATGAATGCTGTTGCATGGAATACAGAATGGCTTAAACTTGGAGATTATTTACTCGGCAAATATGCTATGGGTTATATAAACTTCAAGACTACTCCTTATCCTCAGACATGGAACGACATAATAGGTTTCACAACTCCTCAGAGATAATCTGAATATTTGAATCATAAGCATGCCGGAGCAGTCCGGCATGTCTTTTTTAAAATGTCACAAAATCTCATTAAATATGCCAATAACCAAAGGTATAATTTCTATAAACTATATAGGCAGGTGACTCCTATAAACTCATTTACCAAATCAACCATACCTTTTTTTTATCTGTTCCTGGCTTTCATTATATCTGTTTTTGGTGTTTACTTTATTGAAAAAACAAAGGTCAGCACCAAGAATGACTATTACGATCTTCAGTATAAAGCTTCTCATATAATGCAAATCTCTATATCTGCTTTAAAAGACTATCGCATAGAAAATAATATACCTATAAACATAGACGACGATCCAAACAGGACAGGACTAATAGGCGAAGACATGACTCTTCTGGTAACTTCTGTAGGTAATCTTCAGGCCAAAAGGACTTCTACAAATCCTGATTTTGCTGCGCTTATGGTTAAATTCTTTAAAGAACTTGATCTTAAGGCAGGTGATTATATAGCCATAGGAGCAAGCGGCTCGTTTCCTGCTCTTTTAATTGCCACTCTCAGTGCTGCCAAAGTTATGGAGCTTAAGCCACTTATAATTTATTCTATAGGTGCTTCAAATTACGGTGCAACGATACCCGGTTTTACCTTCATCGATATGCTCAGAGAGTTAAACAGAAAGAATATTTTTGATTACAAACTTCTTGCAGTATCCCTTGGAGGAGATGGTGATCTTGCACAGTATATGTTTTTTGAAGAATCTGAAGCTGTCTTTGATCAAATTGCCCAATCGGCCGCAGTTACTATAATAAAAGAGGAGTCTCTTGAAAAAAGCATTACAAAAAGAATGGAACTGTATGCCGGCGCATTGGGTCCAAACCCGATGAAGGTATTCATAAATATAGGAGGGGCTTCCACCAACTTCGGCGCAACAGAGGCATCTCTTATCTTTCCAAACGGTCTTTCAAAGAGCCCGCCACGTGTTCTTTCTAGCCCCGTAAAAGGACTTATATTCGAGTACTCTCAATCCGGCATTCCTGTAATTCATTTACTGAATATAAAAGACCTGGCCATGAAAAACAAAATCCCTGTTGATCCCATTCCTATTCCGCAGTTGGGAACAAGCGGTGTTTTTTTCCATTTTAAATACAGGATGGATTATCTTGCAATATTTTCAGGACTTACAATTTTTATTCTTATCACAGGATACAGGGAAAAAAAGCTAAAAAAAAGAAGCGGTGAAAAATTATGAACTATATACTTACTGCATTTCTTATCGTTATAGTAGTTATTGTATATGAAAATATCCGTTTATATCTGTGCAAAAAAACTATTCCTATAAGGATTCAAGTAAACGGAACCAGAGGAAAAAGCGAAACTGTAAGGCTTGTGCATGCAGCCCTCACAGCCATGAACTACAGAGTACTTGGCAAAACTACAGGAACAGTACCTTATTGGATACTTCCAGAAGGTTCATTTAAAAAGATTAATAGAATCGCACCCGCCAATATTCAGGAACAGTACAAAATTATTTATAAAGCAAAAAAAATGAAGTGCAATGCTGTTGTCGCAGAGTGTATGGCAGTAAATCCGGAATTTCAGAGTGCGTGTGCCAGAATAGTTCAGCCTGATATAACCATATTAACTAATGCTTACACCGATCATGTGCAGGAAATAGGTGAAAACGAGGTACAGACTTTGAAAACCCTTCTTTTAAGTATTCCAAAAGGCTCAAAGGTTGTTTTGGGGGATATCTCTCCAGAGGGAAAGCTTTTCCTTGATGTTCAGGCTGTCAGAAAGGATCTTCAACTCTATGAAAAAGATGACAACTTCCCTGTGCAGAAAAATGATTTCAAGTTCAATGTATTTGAAGATAATATACGAACGGCGCTTAAAACAGCGGAACTGCTTGGCGGAGATCGTGATGCTTCATACCAAGGCATGAAAGAAGTATCTCCGGAGGTAGGCTCCTTTAAATTTCTTAAAATAAGTAATTCCGTTATCCTGGCCAATGCATTTGCTGCCAATGATCTTCTTTCAACGGAAAAACTTTTTGAATACTCTAAAAAAATATACCCAGATAAAACTATGATAGGTCTTTTTAATCCGCGGGATGACAGACAGGATAGGACATTATGCTTTGAAAGCTTTCTTGCAGACGGTAGATTTAAAAAGCTTTTCTCCACTCACAGACTTCCTTCAAAGATGGGTAAAAACATAGAGTATACGGTTATAAAGGATGTCAGAAAGATATCAGAGCTTATTCCGCAAAACTCTCTTGTCTTCGGATTCGGTAATATACGAGATATTTCAGCATGGCTTATGACCCTGGAGGTGGAACAATGA
>CALMRR010000479.1 GCA_937871925.1 uncultured Petrotoga sp. | reverse complement strand
CGGGACAGCACTTTTTTTATTCAGAGATGCCTTCGAAAGAGAGACTTTCGATACTTTAAGAAAGGTTTCCAAGCTTGGTCCCAAGACCTGCGGCAAGATAATAAAATCAGTGGACTCGGAAGTCCTGCGCAGTATTATAGCCCAAGGAGATATAGATAAACTTTCAAAAGTCCCGGGGGTAGGGAAAAAAACCGCTGAGAGAATCATAACAGAACTTAAAGGCGAGTTTGAAAATCTTGATATTCACAAAAGGGAAGATTTTTCCGCTGATGCGGTAGAGGCTATGTTGGCTTTGGGCTTTGATAAATATTCCGTTCTTAAGGCACTCAAGGGGATAGAAACCGAAAACATGCCCACCGAAGAAATAATAAAGCTGCTTTTGACCAAAGTAAAAAGATAATCCGGCAATTATTAACAAAAAGAACGGCATACAATGCCGTTCTTTTTGTTGCTGTAAGCTTATGATTACTGTATGGTTATTTCTTTTGAAACCTTTTGTGCTTCTGGCTTTTTTTCTATCTGTATTTCAAGCACGCCGCCTTCATACTTTGCACTTATCTTCTGAGGATCAATATATTCAGGCAGTCTGAGTGTTCTTTCAAACTTTCCGTAATATCTTTCTTTTTTGAAGAAATTCCTGTTTTTCTTTTCGTCGTCTCTTTTCTTTTCGGCTGATACACTCAGTATATCTCCTTCAAGCTTTATCTTTATGTCCTTTTTATCGACTCCGGGCATCTCTGTTTCAACTACAACCGCATTTTCATTTTCATATATGTCCATTTTGGGAACCATGAAATCTGACTGATAAGCCGATTCAAAAGGAAAAGAGCCGAAAAGACTGTCAACTTCTCTTCTGAGAATATCAAACGGTGTTAAATACTCGTCATCGTTATAGTTTCCATACTTTCTTAATGCTTTCATACTCAATCCCTCCTTATATTTTTAGGTTGCTTCTTTATATTGTTATCTTTTTGCTTTCACTATAATATTACCATTATCAATCTATATTGTCAAGTGCTAATTGTGCTTTTTGAAAATTGTTATAAGCATCTTTTTATCAGTAGCATGAATTGATAAATATTTTTGTATTAATATATTTAAGCATATGTTACTTATAACTGCCAGAAAATATAAAAATTATACCCGCCGTTTGAAATAAAATCGGCGGGTATCGTTTATTCTTCAACAACTTCTTCAGTATAATCCTTTAATTCCGTCTCTTGAAGTATCTCGGATATTTTTCTGCCATCCACTGATTTTATGTACTCTGAGACATAATACACCTTGTATCCGAACTTTATGGCATCCTTTATGGTTTGTAGAACACAGTAATCACCTGCAAGCCCTATTATGATTATATTCTTTATGCCATGCTCTATAAGTTTATCATCCAAGACAGTTTTGCAAAAGTCACCCTTTTCGCCGGCATCAATGTAATCATAAAAAGCCGAGTAGCTGTCTGCGTCAACACGGGTGCCTTTTTTTATGAGCTGGGTGATCATACTTTCATTAAAAAATATTTCACATCCATAGGTTCCATTTACACAATGTTTCGGCCATATGTTAAACGATGAATGGTTTATTGGATGAAAATCAATGCTCGCAAAAATTTTGAACCCCCATTCATAAGACCTTTTTAAAAAATTCTGGACTTTTTCGATCCATATCTCATCTGTCCCGTGTATGCCAAGCTCATTCGGACAGCGCATAGTAAAACCGTTCTGACAGTCAACCGCCAAAACTGCCGTTGTCTGTTTGTCCAACAGGCTGATTTTTATACAACCACCCCCTATAGCTTATCTACAAGCATATCAAAAACCATATACTTTTCGTTGGATATCTCATCTATTTTATCAGAGCTGACACCTCTGAAATCTTTGCCAAACATATCATATATATTGGAACTGATCTGAAGGGCGTCAAGTTTTGAAACAAAATTTTCGCCGTCGTGCAGAAATGCAAGCTGTACAGGCGCTCCAAAGTTTCCGTCAGGCGTAAAGTCTCCTCCGGAGGAAATGCC
>CALMRR010000478.1 GCA_937871925.1 uncultured Petrotoga sp. | reverse complement strand
ACGAGTATATTGACAGTGAAGGGTTTGCAACGATAACAATACATCCCAAAGACAGGGAGTCTATCTTTCATCCTTTTTCTGCTTCAGATAAAGTCAGTCCTGAACTTTATGATTACATTGAGTCTCTGTCTTATCCTATTAACTCGTATATTCCACTGAAAATAATATTTGAAGAAGATTTTCTTTCTCCAAACGAACAGCGGGAGCTTGCAAGAATCATACTAAATCATTATAAGCTTAAGTTATACGAAAAAGATGTCGAACTTAAGCTTAACTTACTAAGAACCTTTTCTCTCCTTGGTACCGGAGCTGTCCTCTATTCGATGTCTTTTTGGCTGAGCACGATAAAAACCGGTCCATTTCTCCATGAAATTGTATCCATAGGAGCCACTTTCGCAGTATGGGAATCTGTGAGCCACTGGATTATAGAACGCAAAAACCTTCGCCTGCAATGGATGAATGCCGGACAGCTTGCCACTATGAATATTGATTTTAAACGTCAGAAGATTTAAAGTATTTTTCGGCCACCTATACTTATACTCAACATACATCGGAGGGAAGGTCATATGAAGAAAAACGGAAAAAGAGTTTACTGGTTTGCAGCATTAGCTTTGCTTACAGCGGTCTGTATCCTGATACTTTTTATTATCGGCACAAAGAGTTCTTCCGAGCAGACTGATTTCAGTAAGGAAAGCTGGACTACAGCATTTGAAAAACTTCACCGCAGACTTGTTAAAGAGTATGCATTTACAGAACATAAAGGCATTGATTGGCAAAGCATGTATGCAACTTATTATCCTCAAATTAAAGCAGCTCAGGAAAAGAATGATTTCGATAGCTACTATGTATCTTTAAGAACTTATCTGCACTGCATTCCTGACGGCCATGTAATCATTAACAATTTGAACGAAACAGATCACAAGTATGTCGGAGGCGGTTACGGACTGGCAGTGGCAAGGTTAGATGACGGAAAAGTCATAATTTCATGGGTTGATACCTCCGGTCCTGCGTGGCAGTCTGGTATAAAAACAGGAGCAAAACTGATTTCCTGGAACGGCATGAACGTCCAGCAAGCTCTTGATAGCACTTCTATCGTTTTTTCGAGTAATGCAGCGACTGATGAAAATAGACTGCTTAAAAAAATTCAGTATCTTGTACGTTCACCTGTTGGTACAGAAACAAAAATCCAGTACATGAACCCGGATAGTTCATCGGTTCAGACAGCTGTAATCAAAGCTTACGACGACAAAGGTATCTCCCTTAAAAAAAATTATCCTGATTCTGTAGTTTCAGACAAGCTCAGAGACATGTTTC
>CALMRR010000477.1 GCA_937871925.1 uncultured Petrotoga sp. | reverse complement strand
CAACATAAACAAGATCGTCTGACACAAAAATACCCGTGGGCATAAAAAACATATAGTCAGAAAAAACTTCCTCGCTCATATCGGATTTTATCTTTAAAACTCTCATGTTTCCTGTGTCAGCAACATATATACTACCGTCTTTGTCTACAAAAATATCCTCCGCATTCATTACTGAAGGAAAGAAAACTTTTTCCGGAACAAAGGCATTGCGTGTTTCAACTATAAATCCGTTAGGCCCCATCGTGTAGGTTTTATACGGCACATCCGCATACGATACTGCAAAAAACAGCAGAATTACAAGCAGAGTCAAAGGTTTTATCTTCAATCTCCCCACCTCACTTGATTCCGGAATGAGCCATAGTATTCATGACTTTGCTCTGTGTAAAGATAAAGATGATAAGATTTGGAAGAAACATTATAAGAGCTGCAGCGGCTGCCATCCCCATACCCGCCACAGTATTGTTTGATGAAGTAACGGTATTCATAAAATAAGCAAAGGTTTTAAAACTTTCATTGTTTATATAGATCGATGAAGCCTCTGTGTAGTTCCAAGCCGTCTGAAATGAAAGAATTACAAGTGTCGCAATAGCAGGTTTGCAGAGCGGTATGATAATCCTGAAGAATATTATAAAATCGTTCGCTCCGTCTATCTTAGCCGCTTCTATTAACGTATCCGGTATCTGATCTATAAACTGCTTGACCAGAAAAAGACCTACAGGCATGGCCAGCATGGGAAGGATATTTATAACAAATGTATCTATAAGTCCCATCTTTACTACAATTATGTACCTGGGAATAGAAACGGCTATGGGAACAAACATCAATGCAAAAGTATTTACCTTGAAGATAAAGTTTTTCAGACCGAACTTCTTTTTTGAAAGTGCATATCCTGCGCCTACGCTTATATAAACCGTAAGAATAACGGTAATTGCTGTTACGGTAACACTGTTAAAAAGGTACCTTGTAACCGGCAGTCCGGAGTTGGTCATGGTTGAAAAAAGCTGCCTGAAATTTTCAAAACTGGGATGTGCCACTAAGATCTTCGGAGGAAACTGAAGCAGCTCATCCATAGGCTTAAAGGCCTGCGAAAATATGAATACCAGCGGCAGCACCATAAAAACTGCAAAAGGTACTAAAAAAAGATAAAATTTTATCTGACTTTTATGAAAGTTCTTTGGGTTTATCTTGGTCCCCTGAAATTTAGACATTTCCCACCACCTGAATTTAATCCCTTTCTCCGAAAAACTTCCAGGCTACCTTGGAGCTGAGCCATATAAGCAAAAGAAGAAAGACTGAAACAGCTGCGGCATAACCCATTTCGTACCTCAAAAAACCATAGTCCTCAATATGGTTCACTATAAGCTGTCCGGCATACTGCGGAGTAGGATTTGAACCTGAAAGCTGTACCCCGATGGCTCCGGCCTGAAATGTGGAAACTACTGACATTACTGCTCCGAAAAGCATCTGAGGCTTCATTGACGGAATAGTCACATACACGATCTCCTGCCATTTTTTGGATATTCCGTCTATATATCCCGCCTCATAAAGTTCCGGATTAACGTTGAGTATTCCTGCCAGCATAGCCAGAAATCCCACTCCCATACTGCTCCATATTGTAACAACTATCATTATGGGCATGAGGTACTGTGGTGACTGAAGCCACTGTATAGGCTGCTGTATTATATCAAGACGTATAAGAAGGCTGTTGATGTATCCGTTTATATCGCCGCTGAAAAGAGCCTTCCATATCACCTGCATAGCAGCTCCCATGGTCATTGAAGGCGAATATATCACCAATGCCAGAATGGTTCTGGGAATAAGCGGTATCTGTGCAAGCATCCATGCAAGCAGGAAGGAAAGAATATACCCGACAGGACCGACTATAATTGAAAACTTAAGGGTATTGGTTATGACATACTGCATAAATACATCATCTTTGGTAATCATGCTCACATAGTTTTTCAGCCCTGTGAACTGCGGAAACTGCACTGCGTTAAAGTTGGTAAAAGAAAGGACTATCGCCATAATAACCGGCAGGACTATGAAAACAGTGAATAACAGCAGATACGGTGAAAGAAAGATGTAAGCTCCGAGGCTTTTATTGTTTTTCTTCATAATCATTCCTCCACCCCGCTATATCTTCTATTGTCGGAATATAATAATCCTTAATTTTTACTCCGTCTACGCTGTAGCCGAACTCCTCAAGCTTTCTGGAAATTTCCTTGTTTATCCTTATTACCGATTCATCTACGGCAGCGCGTGTATTTTTCCCCTGGAGAACTATCTTGATCCAGATATTACTTAACTCTCTTTCAAGCATATACCCTGCAGGTGTTTTAGGTATTTCCTTCATCCACTCCCACTGCTGCAAAGCGATGGTTTTGTGCTCCGAAGGTATTGGTATCTGTCCGAACGCCCGGAGGTTGGCACTGTTATACATATACTCCTTGCCGTACAGAGCCTGAACCTGGTAACCGAAACTGCTCTGAGTCTCCTGGGACATCCACCATTTTATAAACTCCCATGAAGATTCCGGATTTTTTGTGTTTTTAAAGATCATGCACGCCTGTGCTGACCCAGCATGCCATCTTTCAACCACACTGTTTTCG
>CALMRR010000476.1 GCA_937871925.1 uncultured Petrotoga sp. | reverse complement strand
TCTTTTCCGGCTGTCTTGAATATCTTGGACAGCATGGCTGTTGTGGTGGTTTTCCCGTCTGTGCCTGTTATTCCTATACTCCAGTTTGATTTAAGTATGTTGCTTAGGTACTCCATCCTGTATGCTGTCGGTATGTTTTTCGATTCTGCAGCGACAACTTCCGGATTGGTGTTGCGTATAGCGGTTGACCTTATAAGAAGATCTATGTCAGGAAGATTTTTACCGTGTCCTATGCTTATCTCTATACCTTTGGACTTGAGGTAATCAACACGTTCGTTCTTTTCATTATTTGAGCCGTAAACTTTATGGCCGCAGTAGTTTGCATACAGTGCAAGACTGCTCATTCCTATACCGCCGATGCCTGAAAAAAAGTACTTCATTATTACTCCTCCTAAAATTATATTAACTGTTCGATATTATCAATAATTTTTTTAGCTGATGTGTCTTCATGAACATTCCAGACAAAAGAAGAACCTTTATTGGGCATCCTCTGTATTATTCCGGTTATCTTGGAAATATCTTTTTCATCTTCCGCTATTATATCGGCCAGTCCAAGTTTCTCAAGCGAAAGGGCATTTCTGAACTGATGATCTTCGGCCGCACCGCGCCATGGCACAAGAAGTGCTTTAAGACCAAAGTACTTTATTTCAGCAATACTTGTTGCCCCTGCTCTGCAGATTACACCGTCACATATGGCAAGAAGATTGTATATATCGGGTATATATTCACGGGTAAAAACATTCTTAAACTGCTCAAAAAGATCAGGCTGCCTTGTGACATGGATAAAGTTGGTCTGAGTGTCCAGAGGGTAAACCTTAAGCATAAGCTCGTCTATTTTTTCGGAACTCAGGCTTCCTCCGAAAACAAGAACCGTTCTTTTGCCCGTATCTTTTATCCCCATTGTACAAAGATACTCTCTGCCTATGCTGTTTTTAGGAAGCCTTACAGGATTTCCGGTAAGCAGAAATTTTTCGCTCAGAACTGTTTCCTGGAAAGATACAAAGACTTTTTGTGCATACTTTGAAAGC
>CALMRR010000475.1 GCA_937871925.1 uncultured Petrotoga sp. | reverse complement strand
TGCTATATAATCTTTTATTATTTTACTGGAAAACTTAACCTCGGGTACCTCCACATCTGTTCTTTCTTCAAAAACACATACAGAATAATCCAGACGTGAAAGGGACAAAAGAATCTCCCTTCCGACAGTTCCGCTTCCGAAAAGAAAAATCTCGGCTTTAGGGCCTATATATTCAAAAAAAAGCTTTACTGTTCCTCCGCACAGCATATCGACGGTCTGACTGTCCAACCGGTCTTTTTCGCTGTCCAGAGTGTATACTTTTGCAGTGCACAGTTTATTTTCAAGTATTTCTTTACAGTCTTTCAGAACAAGCATTTCAAGAGGACCGCCTCCTATGGATCCCGTTTTTTCCATAGAAGAAGTAACAAACATCTTCGATCCGACCTTTCCTGGACCAAAGCCGTCTTTTTCAGTCACTGTTACAAGCACTCCGCTTTTTCCGTTTTCAATGGAACTGATTATCTTTTCGTATATGTCTGTCATGCTGTTCCTCCTTGGCCTTTTCTTCATCAGATCTCTTTCTAAAAATATCAAGGCAAATATAATAATCATCAATTGTGTCAACATCCGAAACCACACCCACGTCATCGGTTTGCACCGGTACAAAGGTGTGATTTTTCAATATATCTCTCAGATTGTAACTGTCCGGGCTCATAAGAATCTCTGGATAAAGAGCTTTGCTTATTATTATAGGATGTCCTTTTTTTGATTTGTATACCGGTATGACGATACTTCCTTTGGTTACAGCAAGTTCATGCACAGTTGTCTGCCTGAAGAGGGGATAGTCTCCTGGGGTTATCAAGAGCTTATCAGAACTGACATGCTTAAGCCCGGTTTTTAGAGATGAAAACATCCCTTTTTCATAACTGTCATTTCTGACAAGCTCAACCTTTTTAAAATCTTTCACAAGCTCCTGCACCTTTCCGCCGTTATAACCGCATACCACTATTACTTTTGAGCACTCGGCATATATGCTTTTTATACACTGCTGTAAAAGAGTAGACTTGCCGAACATAAGCTCCATCTTATACGATCCGCTTCTGGTGGAAAGGCCTGC
>CALMRR010000474.1 GCA_937871925.1 uncultured Petrotoga sp. | reverse complement strand
TTTAAAAGATTCTTCTTTTCTTTCCTTCCAAAGAATAAAAGCTTTTCAAAGAACGATACTGTCTTGCGGGTATGGGTCAACCGCTCAAGAAACTATGTTGAACTGCTTCAAAAGATAACCGATAATGATTTTACAGCCAAAACAGGTATAAAAGTTGACTTTTCGATTATGCCTGACGAGCAGAAGCTTATTCTTTCAAACGCTTCGGGAACTTCTCCGGATATAGCGCTTACTATAAGCAACTGGCTTCCTTTTGAGCTTGGGATAAGGGGAGCATCTCTTGATCTTAGACAGTTTGAGGATTTTGGGGAGGTCATACGTGATTTTTCTCCCGGAGCTTTGCTGCCGTATATCTATGAAAAAGGATGTTATGGACTTCCTGAGACGCAGGATTTTTATGTTCTGTTTTATCGTAAGGATATAATGGAAAAACTCAATCTTCCCATTCCGGATACTTGGGATGAGGTTATGCTTATTTTGCCTGAACTCCAGAGATACGGAATGAACTTTTATCTTCCCATAGCGGGTGCTTCGGGATTTAAACCATTGACGACAACAACGCCTTTTATATATCAGCATCATGGAGAGCTTTATTCAGAGGACGGATTTAGAACGGCTCTGGATGAACCGAACTCTTTAAAGGGTATAGAGCTTATGACAAAGTTGTTCACCCTTTACGGAGTTGAACTTCAGGTTCCAAATTTTTTTGAGCATTTTAGAAGCGGTCTTTCTCCTATAGGCATAAGCAACTTTACAACATATGTGCAGTTAAATGTTGGTGCGCCTGAGCTTAAAAATTCATGGGATATATCTCTTGCTCCGGGCATAAAAAACGAAGATGGCGTGGTTGAAAGATGGCATGCGGGATCTGCCCAGGCGTGTATGATCTTTAAAAACACTCAGAATCCAGAATCTTCGTGGGAGTTCATAAAATGGTGGATGTCAAGGGAGACTCAGAGCAATTTTGGCTATCAGGTTCAGGCTTTGTACGGTAAGGAGTATATGTATAACAGCGCCAACATAAGAGCCTTCGAACAGATACCGATACCTTCAGAGCATAAGTCCACGGTATTGCAGCAGTGGGAATGGATGAAGGAGATACCCAAAACGCCTGCAGG
>CALMRR010000473.1 GCA_937871925.1 uncultured Petrotoga sp. | reverse complement strand
ATAAGCGATGAGGTCAAGAAGGAGTACCTGGTTATCGCCAGCTATAATATGGGACCTACAGCTATAAAAAATCTTTTTAAAAACGTTGATATAAACTCTGTATCTTCGGAGTATGTATATAATTATATAAAGACCAATGCAGCCAAAGAAACGCAGGATTACATTGAAAAGGTTATAAAGAGGAAGGATGGGTACTCAGGGTTCTTTAAATAAAACCCAAAATAACGTCCGGCAAGCTTATTTAAGCGCCGGACGTTTTTAAATTTTATACTATGGCAAGCACAAGACAAACTATGAATAAGAGTATTTTAAGTAAAAGAGCAAAGGATTGGAAAAAAGTTTTTTTCTCATTGAGGTTAAGTTCAAACTGAACCTTGTTTACCTGGGATGTTTTGAGAGTTTTTATGATTCGCCCGTAAGAGTCTACCTTTCCGGTAAGACCGGTGTTGGCTACCTGGAGTACTTCCTTTCTGTTTTCAACTGCTCTGAATACTATCTGTGAAAAATGCTGCATAAGGGCTGTATGTGTCCCGAACCAGCCATCGTTGGTTATTACTATGAGGGCTTGTGCCCCGTTTATGGATTGATTCATTGAAACTTCCGGGAAATAGGTTTCAAAACATATCTGTGCGCCGATTTTTCTGCCGTTTATATCAAAAACACTGTAGGTATCACCGGCGGTATAAAATCGTAAGAGTTTAAAAACCTGTGCTTTTCCAAATATAACCTCATAAGGAAGAAACTCCGCAAATGGAGTAAGTTTAACCTTATCGTAGTACTCTTTTATACTTCCGGAGGAATCGTAATGCCACACTGTGTTATAATCCTTATCCGGTGTCATGCGCGGATAACCCATTATCACATCTTTTTTTGTAAAAGCAATATCTGCTGAAAGGGCGGTTGCTATTTCCGAGTCGTTTATATCTGACATGAACGCTGATTCCGGTAGCACTATGACATCACTGTCGCTGTCTGCGGATGATTTTATGAGATCCTGAAACATAAAGTAGTTGGTCCATGAGTTTGAGCCATACTTT
>CALMRR010000472.1 GCA_937871925.1 uncultured Petrotoga sp. | reverse complement strand
GGTCTGTATGTACTTAATAAAGTTTCCAAAAAGCCAATTGTTGATATGGCGGTTGGACCTGTCGGAGCAATAATAGTTGGAATACTTATAAACATTCTTTCAGTAATAGGTCTTTATAAGGTATAAATGAAATGGAGGCTTTATGCCTCCATTTTTAAAATAAGGTGTGGCTATGGATAAAAGAGAAGAACTTATTTACAGCATATATAAAAAACAGCTCAGAGCCTTTGAGTTTTTGGGAACCACTATAGAAAAAATCGACCATGATGTTCCGGATATACTGGCAGAAAAAATGGAAAGATGGCAAAAAGTTTATCTTATGGGAGTAAAGAACAGCTCGGGGGTTGATGAAAGAGCCGTTAAAAAACTTTCCCAAGCCAACTTTATATTTAATACGCTGGACAAGATGTCAGACGGCGGACGTGCCATTGATGTGAGTCTGCGCAATCCGGTTTCAGGAGGCATAATGACCGGGTCTTCATCGGCAGGTGCGGTAAATGTTCTTTACGGAATAAACGATATTGCTCTGGCCACAGACGGCGGAGGATCGGTTTTGGGTCCTGCATTTTCCCTGAACCTTTTTTCTTGTCTTCTTAAAGGTCTTGGCTATCAGTCACAGTCTAAAAAAAAATCTACTGACGGAATAGAATTTTGTGCAGGAACAGGATTGATTTCTTATGATTACGGCATAATGAAAGAAGCTGTAAAAGTTCTGACGGGGGAGTTTGATTCTGATACTGGAAAAATTACCGTTGCTGTTCCATGTAACCTTATATCGCCTGATGGAAAAAGCCATATGGAGCTTTTGTCGGGTGTACTGGACGGTATAGAAAATTTAAAAATAGTAGAGTATGAGTTTCCCGATTTTATGAACAGGGAAAACTCTATAAAAGCTATGAAAGAGATATTTGCCGATGCTGATGTTGCAGCATGTGCTGAAGGCCCGATTGATACTTTGGGCATAGGTGACAGTGTTTACGGAAGCTTTTCGGATACTAAGGCCAGTCTCGCCAGATCCGGTAAAAATCTTCTCAGGATCGCCAACATGCTTAACTGCAGTGCTATCGGAATTCCATGTGATGTTTTTTCAAAAGGGATTCTACTGTGTGGTCCAAGCGGAAAAACGGTTTTTTCAAAACTTATTACCCTTGCCGATCATGTGGCATATAAATTTATGCAAAGCAATCTTGTGCATGAGTACTTTCACAGATCTTTTCTGAGAAG
>CALMRR010000471.1 GCA_937871925.1 uncultured Petrotoga sp. | reverse complement strand
AGAGGGTCTCTTATAGCAATTTCCCTGTATTTTTTTTCCGTTTCTATCTTGTCGGTTATATCTCTTGCAGCAGCATAAATGATCTTTCCATATGGATGGGATCTCCACTCTATGTATCTGTACTCATTATTTTTGGCACGATAGCGGTTGACAAAATCAACAACTTCGTGCTGCTGTGAAAGCTTGGACATAGCTTGCAGTGTACTGGGTATATCTTCCGGATGGACAAAATCAAGAAATTTGCTTTTTTCAAGGTACTCCCGTGAGTATCCCAGAACATTTGTCCATTCACTGTTTACTTTGAGAAAATTACCGTCTATATCGGCTATGCACAAAAGATCAAGGTTGACTGAAAAAAATCTTTCCAGTTCGTCCGTATGCTCTTTTTCATTTGTTATATCAACATTTGTCCCTACCCATCGATAAGGAGTACCGTCTTTCTGCCTTAACAAGCTGCCTCGGGTAAGAATCCATTTCCAGGAGTTGTTTTTTGTTTTCAGTCTGTGGATAATTTCGTATTTTTCAGTCTTTCCATCAAGATAATCCTTAATTGCCTTTTCAATTTTTTGAACATCTTCTTCATGCCAAAGTTTTTTCCATCCTTCAAAGGAATTTTCGATCTCATTTTCGTCATAGCCCAGCATGCTTTTCCATAATTTTGAAAAATATACTCTGTTATTAATCATATCCCAATCCCAAAGACCCATCTCAGCGCCTTCAAGTGCCAGAGAAAATCTTTTCTCCGCTTCTCTAAGGTCGTCTTCTGACTGTTTTTGACCAGTAACGTCAATAGTAACCGTAAGAAAGCTTTTTTTATTTAGATCATCAAAAATAGCGCCAGTAAAAAGATTTTGTATGATTCTGCCCGATTTTGTAGTTATTTTTAACTCTCTAAGAGACACTTTCCCATTTTTCAAGAGTTCTTCTTCAATCTCTTTGTCTGAGGTTTTATCTAAGAAAATTCCGATTTCTTCAAGAGTTTTTCCAAGGATGTCAGTTTTTTTATATCCGTATTTACTCAAAAAAGCCTCATTCACATCTGTGAAAACTCCTGTGGGAAAATCACGTATTGACATGGAAGCAGGATTGTTTTCAAAGACAGTTTTCAGTTTGTTTAGCAAGATATTTTCCTTTGTTACATCTTTGGAAATAACAAAAATGCTTTCCTTTCCATTCCAGTGGGCGGTCCATATTCTTGTTTCAACATATATGATATTATTTTCCG
>CALMRR010000470.1 GCA_937871925.1 uncultured Petrotoga sp. | reverse complement strand
CAGCATCGGGGGCAGGTTTAAGCGGAGCTATGCTCCTGCTCGAATCTGCCCTGTCCCTCTGATTTATCTCATTTAGTACATCTTCGAACGAAACATCCTCATTTTTTGCAATTAACTCCCTGTATCGTCTCTCAGCCCTTTCCTGTGGACTTGCCGTGAGAAAAAATTTGTACCGTGCATCTTTTAGCACAACCGTACCGATATCCCTTCCGTCAACAACCATACTGCATTTTTCGGATATACTGCGTATCACGGAGTTCACTTTTTCTCTTACCTGACCTATTCGTGAGACTGCAGAAGCACTTGCTCCAGACTGCGGTTTTCTTATCTGGGCTGATATTACCTCACCGTTTAATATGTAATGTCCATCCGCATAAACTATGCTTATTTCGTCCAGATGACTCTGAATATAAAGAACGTCGGCAAGATCAACACCATTACCCTGAAAATAAAAGGCAATCATACGGTACAAAGCCCCGCTGTCAAGATAAAGTATTCCCAGTCTCTTTGATATTTCTTTGGCCACGGTAGACTTTCCCGATCCGGCAGGACCGTCTATTGCTATATGAAACAATTTTTTCATTCTCCTTATTTATAATACCGGTATTTATATTTACGGTTCTGCACTATTTTTTTATCTCTTCTTCGGTATCTACTATTCTTATTATCTTGTCAAGCTTGGTCATTTCAAAGATCTTCTTGACCTGTGGCTGGAGCGAAAAGAGCACCAACTCCTTTTCAGTCTTTTTTGATTCCTTTATAAGCGATACTATCGAACCCAATCCCGCGCTGTCTATATAGGGAACCTCCGAAAGATCAAAGGCCACTATCTTCTTGTCTGTATGAGGCATATGCTCAAGGGTTTTCTGTTTGAAAGTGGCAGAATGATAGGCATCAATGTCTCCGCATACCTTTATTATGAAAGCCACGTCAGAATCTTTAAAACTAATGACAAATTCCATAGTCACAACCTCCTCTTTTATGGATTAAGAGAAATTTTAAGATCTCTCAGCTGTCTTTCTCCTACTATGTTTGGTGCATCCGCCATTATATCCGTTCCCGTAGCCGTCTTGGGGAATGCGATGACTTCTTTTATTGAATCTTCATTGCACATAACCGCTACAAGCCTGTCTAATCCGAGTGCACACCCTGCATGTGGAGGTGGTCCGTATCTAAAAGCATCCAAAAGGAATCCGAACTTCTCGTTGATTTCTTCTTCCGGTAAACCAAGCATTTCAAATACCTTTTTCTGTATATCCTTCCTATGTATTCTGACGCTACCCGAAAGCATCTCATATCCATTTATAACCAGATCATAACATTCTGCTTTTATCTTAAGCGGATCTGTTTTTTCATACATCTCAAGATCACTCAAGTTGGGCATTGTAAAGGGATGATGCTCGGCTTCAAGCTTTTTCTCCTCTTCGTTAAAGGCAAACATCGGAAAATCAACTATCCACATTATATCAAACCCATCAAGCTTTTCAAACTCATCACGTATTATCTGAGACCTCAGCTGACCAAGGATCTTGTTGACAGATCTCTGTTCTCCGGCAACAACAAACATAACGTCGCCACTGTTTATTATACCATCATTTTCAATGCTTTGGAGTTCTTTCTCGGCCATCTTTTTTATGGTTGAGCGAATACCGTCCTTATCCTTTATTATCCATATAAGACCGTTAGCGCCAGCTTTTTTTGCCTGTTCAGTAAACTCATCAAGCTTTTTTCTGGAATATTTTTCAGCTCTGTTTTCGACGGTAAAACCTTTTATCACTCCGCCATTATCGCAGACAGACTTCAGGAAAGCTGCCGATGTACCGGCAAAATATCTGGTGAGATCTTTAAGCTCCATTCCGTAACGTGTGTCAGGCTTATCGCTTCCGTATCTGTCCATAGCATCAGCATAGGACAAACGCTTGAAAGGAGTTTGTATGTCAACTCCTGCAGCCTGCTTAAACATGTACTTTAAAAGCCCTTCAACAACTGCGAAAATATCTTCTTTGTCCACAAAAGAAGCTTCAATATCTATCTGTGTAAACTCTGGCTGCCTGTCAGCCCTGAAATCCTCGTCCCTGAAACATCTTGCAATCTGAAAGTACCTGTCAAATCCGGAAACCATAAGCAACTGCTTAAAAATCTGCGGAGACTGGGGAAGTGCATAAAACAGACCCGGTCTCAATCTGGAAGGCACCAGAAAATCCCTTGCCCCTTCAGGAGTCGATTTGGTAAGAAAAGGTGTTTCTATTTCAAGAAATCCAGTACTGCTCAGATAGTTTCTGGTAGCCTGGGCGACCCTGTGCCTGAGCATAAGATTCTTCTGAAGCTTTTCCTTTCGCAGGTCAAGATATCTGTACTTTAACCTAAGATTTTCATTGGCATCGTCTTCTTTGTTTACATATATTGGGGGAGTCTCTGACTCTGAAAATACCACCAGTTCCTTAGCCATGACCTCTATTTCCCCTGTGCTCATATTTGTGTTTATATCTTTCTCGGGTCTTTTGTTGACTATACCCTTTATTCCTACAGTATATTCATTGCCAAGCTTGAGTGCACTTTCATAAAGCTGCTTATCTGCGGCGGGATCAAAATAAACCTGGGTTTTGCCATACCTATCCCTCACAAGTACAAAAAGCATTCCCCCAAGATCTCTTACTCTGTCTACCCAGCCGTTGAGAACTATCTCCTTTCCTATATCCTGTGAAGACAATTCTCCGCATGTGTGTGTTCTTTTAAGCAAAACCGCACCTCCATATTTGAAGAGTTAAAAAATTAAATGTGTGTTTTAGTGTTAAAAATCCTGTAGAACTTTTATTCACTCTATATATTTTACCATTATTTATGATAAAATAGAAGTTAGATTATAACTAAATTAAAAATCATACTTATGAAAATCATGGAGGTGTTCATAGTGAAAAAAACCTTATCACTTTTGTTTTTCCTGGTGCTTTTGACAGTTTCAGTGCTTACGGCAGCCACAAAGTTTACCGATGTGCCCATAAACCACTGGGCATATGACGCAGTACAGAGGATTACCTCGATAAAGATACTCGAAGGATATCCAGACAACACTTTTAAAGGAGTATCAACAGTAACCAGATACGAGCTCACCCTTACCGTAGACAGAACCATCAGTTACATTCAGGAGGCTCTCCTGAACCCATTAACCGAAAAAATCAATGAGCTAGACAAAAAAATTAAAAATATTCCCACAACTACTTCCACACCTTCCAAGGATTATTCGGGAGACATTGCTGTTTTAAAATCCGATCTTTCAGAACTGACCAAAAGATTTGACAATATGCAGACGAGTCTCACTGACATCCGTGATCTTAAGAACTCCTATGAGATACTCGGATATACGGTAACCAAAATAAAGGAAGTTGACACAAGACTTACTACCCTTGAATCAAAAGTATCCGGACTTGAATTAAGCAATGCCAACTCCGAAGAACTCTCAAACACAAAGAAAACTGTCGACAGCATTCTGGTACAGTACTCGGAAATGAACAACTCCATTAAATCAGCAAACAGTAAGATATCTGCCCTTGAAACCAAACTTGCTGCACTTGAAAAAAATAATCCAGCAGAAAAATTTTCAGAAAAACTGACCATGTATGACAGTAAAATTACCCTACTGGAAACCAAGACGGCAACTATCGAAACCAAAATTCTCAATAACGATGCCAAGATGACTTCAATAGACACCAAAATGGCTGGATACGATACCAAGATATCTTCAATTGATTCCAAAGTCTCAGGACATGATACCAAAATATCGTCCCATGACTCCAAGCTCTCAACCATTGAAAAGATAATCGCCGCACATGAAACCAAGTTGAGTTCATACGACTCCAAGTTTACTGCTAATGATTCCAAAATCATTGCATTGGAAGGCGGTTTGAACGCACTTGATGCAAGAATGTCCGCAATTGAAAAAAATACCCTTACCGAAGATATGTCAAAAGTCAAGGATCTACTCACCAATACTAATACCAAGCTTGACGCTAAAGCCGACAAAATAACAGTTAACGCCGTCGAGTCAAGACTCAATACGCTTGAACAGTCTTTCCAGGTATTTGCAGTAAACGGTTCGGAAACAAGCAAGTCCATAGCTGCTATAAAGAACGACATTGCTGCTCTTACCGGAAAGTATGACGAAATGAACAAAAGAGTAATGGATAATACAGCAGCTACAGATTCAAATACCAAAAACATCGAATCCCTTACAGCAAAAACAAACGAAAACAGTGCCAAAACTGATTCTCTCACAGCCAAGCTCGATGAATCAACTCTGAAACTTGATCAGAAAATAGACAGCAAGGTTGCAGAACTCGATTCCAAAATAACCGGAGTAGATACCAAATGGCCAGGAATAAACTTCCTTGACATTCTTCTGTCTGTCGGACTATCTGTCGGTATAGTATATGCTTTAAACTACTTTGGAGTACTTAAATAATCAATGACTGACCAATGCCTTCTGGCTTTATGCCATAAGGCATTGGTTTATTTTTAAGACGTGCGGGGCGTTATATGATAAAAAAGATTTTCTTTTCCTGTGTAACACTTCTGATAGCCTGCCTGATAATATTTCTAGCTCAGAAGGCACTAACCAAAATATCCCGCGGGGAGAAACTGGATCCTATGCAGGTGTACTATATCTGCCAGAAAAACAAGCCGCAAAAAGGAAACATTCCTGAAGAACTTATCTTTTCAATCGCCATGACCGAAAGCTCAGGATATATTAAAGCACGTACCGAATACGCTTATGGTCTCACAGGTCTGAGCAGGATAGCCTTGCGGGAAATAAATGCAGAGTTCAAAATGAATATACAGTACAGTGATCTTGAAAATCCAGAAACGGCTGTTATAGCTTCGTATGCATATATGCAGTCGCTCTATAACAGATGGAAAAATATCAACCAGAGTATGGACGATTATACCGTCCTGCAGTTAAGCGTGATTTCGTATGTGTGGGGAATTGGGAACACCATCAAATGGCTTAATAACACCAACACCTCTAACCGTTATATCGATGAGGCCATTCCACAGGATGCCAAAGACTACCTTTACAACATCAGCTTCTGGTCTTTTTACGGAAAGAAAAATTTTGACTGACTCTAGATTTATGATTTTTTTTGTGATATAATTATGCATTGTTGGAGGCGTGTTCCGAACTGGCTAAGGGGCCGGTCTCGAAAACCGGTGAGGTTTATAGCCTCGTGTGGGTTCGAATCCCACCGCCTCCGCCAACATTACACCATCTATTGATAAAATTCCATCAATAGATGGTTTTATTTTTTTAAGCTCTAAAGCTTCTTATAGTATCATAGTTTAA
>CALMRR010000469.1 GCA_937871925.1 uncultured Petrotoga sp. | reverse complement strand
CTTTTTTTTAATGCTAGAATAAGGCAACTTTATAAGTACATTTGCACATTATTGCACAGGAGGATGCTGATGAAACCTACTATAGTTGATATTGCAAAGGAACTCAATTTATCCCCTTCAACAGTGTCAAGAGCATTAAAAAACAATCCGAGAATAAGTATACAAACCAAAAATAAAGTTATTCAGACAGCAAAAAAAATGAATTATTTGCATGAAGAAGATATTTCTATTTGCAACAGAATTATACTCATCATTATTGCAAATCCTCAAAAATCTGTTGAAAATGATGAGTTCTTCTCTGTTTTCCTTCAAGGGGCACTCGAGGGGGCAAAAAAAGAAAGTCTTCATTGTCTGATACAAAGCATCAGATCAAAAGAAAGCTATAAGCGCGCACTTCTGCCAGTATCGAAAGTAAATGGAATAATACTCTGCGGAATTCCGATGCCTGAAGAACTTATAAGCTTTATAAAAAATCTTGATATTCCGTGTGTTCAAATCGGTAATTATAAGGGCCTTGAAACTTTTACATCCATTAACAACGATAACTACAGAGGCGGTCAGTTAGTAGGAAAAGCAGTTTTAGACAAAGAATACAAAAATATATCCATCATAACAGGCTCTCTCTCACTAAAAACATTTAAGGATAGGCTCGACGGTTTTATATCCGTTGTGCAAAATGACGAAACTGTATCTTATACAGTCTATGAATGCAGTGATTTTGATGAAAAATCCGGATATGGAAAAACCATGGAGCTTTATAAAAACTCAACTTTAAAAGAAAAACATTGTATCTTTTGTACCACCGACTGGCTGGCAAAAGGTGCGTTAAACTCCCTTGAAGAAATGAAAGTAGCGGTTCCTGAAAGTACAGGAGTCATAGGGTACGGCAATCTCAGCTTTTCGTCGTACCTTAAGCCTCCCCTGACAACTGTTGCGCTAAATCCATATCTCCTTGGAAGGCTCGGAATAACCATGTTGAATGAAAAAATGGACTGTAATCCCAACCTTTCTTCAACAGTATTTATAGAACCCATAATAACTCTAAGACAGTCACTATGACAGGAGATGAGATGATTGAAAAGCTTTAAAGAATTGTTAGACACAGAAAAAAAGCTGTTAATTGTAAGTCTGCCGGATAACTCATGCGAATATGCATTAAGGGCATACGATGCCGGCGCTGATGCAGTTAAGTTCCATGTAAACATAAAACACAGGGTTACTCAAAATACTTACAATACATGGAAAGATTTCAAAAAAACCTTTGAATACATAATATCTCAAA
>CALMRR010000468.1 GCA_937871925.1 uncultured Petrotoga sp. | reverse complement strand
TTTATACGGAAAAAAAGTATGATTCTGCCGAACAGGCACAAGAGTATATAGATATTGCGTACAAGAAATCCATCAGCCTCAAAGAACTTATAGATGATTTGTTCGAATATACCAAGCTGAATAATTTTGATATAAAGCTTAATATGGAAGTTTTTGATATCAATAGGCTGGTAAGACAGGTTATTCAGGAAATCATGCCTGTTGCCCTTGAAAAAAATATGAAGTTTGAAACCAATCTTAAGGATCAGAAATTTTTTATTACGGCAGATGCCGGAAAAATGGCTAGAGTGGTTGAAAATATAATATCTAATGCAATAAAGTATTCTGTTAGCGGGAGCAAAATCGATGTTTTGAGTTTCAAACAGAACAGTGAAGTTATTCTTGAAATTTCTAATCCATCAGAGAGCATCAATGATGAGGAACTTAAAAACATGTTTGAAAGGTTTTATAGAATAGATAAATCGCGCTCAGAAAGTCTTGGAGGCTCTGGTCTTGGCCTTTCGATAGCCAAAAGCATCATACAACTGCACAAAGGAAAAATATGGGCAGAGTATAAAGATAGTAAAGTATCTATTTTTATATGTATGAAATTAAGCGAGGAAAGCTCTCAATGCTCTTAATATATCCTTCTGAGTAAAAGGTTTTGCAATAAAACCATCCATGCCTTGAGCAAGGCATCGTTCCTTGTCTTCTTTGGTAGCGTAGGCTGTAAGTGCTATTATAGGGGTATAAGTGTTATGTTTTTTTTCTATCTGTCTGATTTTTAAAGTTGCTCCCAATCCATCAAGCTCTGGCATCTGAAGATCCATAAATATAAGGTCCGGTCGCTCTTTTTCAAAGATCTCGACCGCTTTGACTCCATTTTCTGCAGTAAGCACTTCCATTGCTTTTTTTGAAAGAATTTTTTTTGTCAGATAAAGGTTTATCTGGTTGTCTTCAGCGACCAGAATTTTTTTATCCTTATAGTTCTGAAGATATATCTCTTCATCTTCCTGAGTTTTTTCAGCGTTAAAGCTCAGATCTTTTTTTATGGGAATAATGAAGGAAAATGAACTTCCTTCACCTGGTGTGCTTACAACAAAAATCTTTCCGCCCATCTTTTCAACGTAACTTTTGGCTATTGTAAGTCCCAAACCTGTTCCTTGATATTTTTTTGTGGCGGAAGAGTCACCCTGTGTAAAAATATCAAATATAATATTTATCTTTTCCGGCTTTATGCCTATACCAGTATCAGAGACATTAAATAATAGTTCTACGGAAGTGTTATCCTCATGCACTTTTTCAGTTTTAACATGTACATATCCTTTATCAGTGAACTTATAAGCATTACCTACAAGGTTTGAAAGGATCTGGTTTATCTTATAAAGATCTCCGTTGAGCTTTACAGGAATACTGTCTTGTATAAAAAATTTAAAATCAAGTCCTTTTTCTTTCATAAGATGGGAAAATGAGTTCATAATATTTTCTTTTAGTTCAAGGACGTGGAATGAAACATTGTTAAGCTCTATTTTTCCTGCTTCGATCTTTGAAATATCAAGTATGTCGTTTACTATTCTCAAAAGGTTTCTTGATGATGTTTTTATCATCTGCATATAGCTTTTTTGTTCTTCATCAAGTTCTGTTTCAAGAATGAGGTCACTTATTCCTATGACTCCGTTTATAGGAGTACGTATCTCATGACTCATATTGGCAAGAAACTCACTTTTGGCTTTACTTGCTTTTTCTGCAAAGTCCTTTGCTTTTCTGAGAGATTCTTCAAGTTTTTTATTTTCTGTGATATTCCTTGAAATAGATACTATTTCAGCTATATTTCCCTTCTGATCTTCAATGACAGAGTTTATCCATTCGCATATTATGACATCCCCTGATTTGTTCATGTTTTCTGTGACAAAGTATTCAGGTATTTTAACAGACTTATCTGCAAGGAAATTGTCAAAAAAAGTGATATCATGTTCGGTAAAAATATATTTATAAAAAACCACTCCTATAATTTCTTCCTTCTTCCATCCGAAAATTTTTTCTGCTCCCATATTATAATCTGTTACATGAAGAGTTTTGTCCAAAGTCATCATGGCCACAGGTGCCTGATTGAAAATGCTCCGGTAGCGTTTTTCACTTGCAATTACTCTATTATGGGATATCAGCAGTTCTTCCTCAGTACTTGAAAGTTCTTCATTCAAAGATTCCAGTTCCTGATAGTTTTGATAAAGCTTTTCATTGCTTTGCTCCAGTTCTTTTGTTTTATCCTTAACCTGTTTTTTAAGGATAATCCAGAATAAGAATAAAATTGCTATGACCAGTGCACTTAAAACAATTATGATTACTACCCACAAAGGAAGATCAGAAGCGGCAATTTCTTTTGGCAAATGTTTTTTTATTGAGTTATAGTATGGTGAATCAGGAGAGCTTTTTAGCTGGTGCATCTGCGAATCGATGTAATTAATAACTTTTATGGCATAGCTGTCATTCTTTCTTGCAGCGTATCTAAGCTCTATCGGACTGAACATCATAGCCGTTTCTTTTATTTTATAAGTATTTCGATAAAAATATCCCTGATACCGAGTAGCAACGGCGGCATCAGCCAAATTATTGCTTACAAGATCAAAGGCTTGCTGGAAGGAATCAACGGAAAGAAATATTGCATCTATCCTAAAACTTTTGAGAATATTGAGAATACCTGCCGGTGAATCAAAAAAGTAGCTGTCTTTTATGTACACAATTTTTTTGTTCTGAAGATCAAGATAAGAAGTTATGTGAGAGTCGGAGTTTATATAAATCTGACCCCATTCTGAAGATATGTACTCTGAAGAAAAAAAATACTCTTCTTCTCTTTGAGAAGTGTAGGCAATACCTGTTATGATATCTAAGCTTTCATTTTCAAAATCTCCGAGAAGTTCAGGCCAGGTTTTATATACAAAATCAAAATCATAATCAGACTTCTCGGAGATTATTTTAAAACAGTCTATCAGAATTCCCTGTAACTCATTATCCGAAGTTTTGTAAACTATCGGATAGTTTTCATACACGCCTATACGTACCTTTTGTGCATAGATAAAAACCGACAAAAAAAGGATAAGAGAAATAAGCAGAGTTATTCTCATATGTCCTCCTTATCTATCTGTTCTTTATATACGCCTCTATATCAAAAGTATCTTTTATGATGTCTTTTGAAAGAACCTCCGCTCCGTCACGAGATATAAGGAGATCATCCTCAATACGTATCCCGATACCCTCGCAGGCTATATAAAGTCCAGGTTCGTTGGTGATGACCATGCCTTCTTTCAAGACAGTATCGCGTGTACCGACATCATGTGTATCAAGACCAAGATAGTGAGATACTCCGTGATAGTAATACTCAGAAAGCTCACTGTCTTCTTTTATAAGTCCAAGTTTTCTGCATCCTTCCGCTAAAACTTTTTTTGCCGTATCGTTCAGTACGGAAAAAGGCACTCCTGGTTTTGCAGCCTGAGTTACAGCCTGCTGTGCCTGAAGAACAGCATCATAAACGTCTTTCTGTCTTTGAGAGTACTTTCCGTTTATAGGAAAGGTTCTGGATATATCGGCATTATAGTATTCAAACTGTGCGCCAAGATCAAAGAGAATAAGATCGTTTTCGTTCATCATGGAATTATTCTGTGAGTAATGAAGAATTGTTGCGTTCTTACCGCTGGCGGCTATGGTTTTAAATGCGAAATCCTTTACACCACAGCTTTTTAAAGTAAAGTCAAAGTATGCTTCAAGCTCGTACTCCATGATACCCGGTCTTATGTTGGCAAGAATATTCAGAATTCCTTTTTGAGTAATACTTATAGCTTGTCTTATCTTCTCAATCTCTTCCGGTTCTTTTATAAGTCTCATAGACGATATGATATGGTACAAATTTCTAAGACTTACAGAAGGAAATCTTGATTTAAGTTCATTTGCAAATGCTCTCTGTTCGTTACAAGTCCGATCCCATCCTCTGTATTCAAAATCAAAGTATACATTTTGAAAATCATATCCTCCAAGGAGAGAACCTATATCTTTATTTATATCATCTACATAACGAATATCGGAAATTCCGCTTATAGACTGTACTTCGTCGGCGAGCATTCTGTCTCCGACCCATTTGGCAAGTACGGGATCATGTTTTTCTATGTATATTGAAGAAGATGCTGTTCCTTGTTTCTTTTTCATTACCAAGATAAAGTTTTCCCTGTCAAGACCTGTCAGATAATAAAAGTTTCTGTTTGGGGTAAAGGCATAGTGTTCATCAGCTGTTTTTAGTGGAGCATTTGATGAAAACAGTATTGCAACCGAATCGTCAGCTAATCTTTCAAATAACTGTTCACGTTTTTTTATAAAAAATTCTTTCTGCATTAATTTCCCTCCTGTATTTTTTTGTCAGCATAAAGGAAAAAACTCGTTATTACTGAAGATGTCTCTTTTTCAAGAGTTTCAAATTTTTTACTGTCATACAATACAAAGGTTTCGTTTGAAAATACTCTCTTTCCTCCGATAAAAACGTCTGTTACCTTTCCATTTTTTTTGACTTTAAGATCGCAAAAACATCCCGGTTCGATTGAGCCTACGTAGGCACGGCCGAAACGAAATTTTTTTCCAAGCCGTTTTACAGGTAGATCGAGCTGTGAAGTAAAAAAAGTTTCCTCATTTTCCACAGATAAATCTTGATTGCTGGACTCCCCATCTGTTCCCAACAGGAACGGGATGCCTTTTTCTATAAAACTTTCATAACAAGCTCGTCCCACACTCATTCTATAATTCATTCTAGGGTTAAATACTACTGTACAATCGGCCTCTTTCAGCAAGGAAATCTCATGATCGTCAAGCCAAATACAATCAGAGAAAAGGAACTTTCTAAGTGATTGAATCTTATTTTCTGTGAAAAAAGTTTTAAAAAAAGTAACAGGTCGCTCACCAAAATTAGATAAAGATATATCAACATCATTCTTATCTTCAGAGAGATGAAACTGCACGTATGTGTTTGTCGCATTGGCAAGCTCATAAGCTTTTTTGATAGCTGCCGGAGTGCTTGCGTGGAGACTATGGACGGAAGGTGCGACTATTAAGCGATCTGTTGATTCACAAAGGAGTTTCATATAGTTTTTAGCAGCGGTTTGAGGATCTTCAAAAAAGAATCTCTGAGAAAGTTTTTTTTCATAGTATGCATTTTCTGAAATTATATCATAATTCATTCGTCCGTAGTACAAGCGTATTCCTACATCCTTTGCAGCCTTAATTACCTGCATGTCCATCTCATTTTCAAGTTTATTGTGGCAGTAAAAAGACACAAAAGCCGTACCGGTTCCATATGCAAGCATCCTTGAAAAAGCCCTGAGACAGCCATAATATACAACCTGTGGAGTAAGATATACCGAGTACTTGTAAATAGTATTTTTGCACCATAGCGGCAAATCCCATTCCGATTTTACAATATCTGTATAAATAGACTGTTCCGGATGAGAATGACCGTTTATATCTGCCGGTAATATAGTGTAGCTATCATCGAAATAGATTATATCTTCACTTGTGGTTGCATTGTAAGGTCCAGCTCCTACGTTTTCTATTACGCCTGTTTTTTTATCAAATACTATATAGCCGGATTTTTTACAGGAGTAATCCTGTATGGTTCCGCATATAACTGTTTTCTCTGCCATATGAGCCTCCATAAAAGCAATAAAGGCGGGAAACCCGCCTTTACTTTCCGCCTATGCTCATATTTTTTATTAAAGTTGTCGAACCTGCTACTGATCCCATATACTTAAAATCTGAGCCAACCATGACTATATTTTCCAGCATTTCCTGGAGTGTTCCTGCCATGGTCATACCTCTGAAACTTTTCGTGAAATGACCGTTTTCTACAACCTGACCGCTTATCTGTATTGAGAATCTTCCGGAGATCGGATCGGCAGTATGCAGCCCCATAACATGGGTTATATATAAAGCCTTTCCGCAGTCGGATGTTCTGTATCCGTTCAGTATATCATTACGAGTATTGGTTGATAAAAGATGCATATTTATGGTTCCTATCGAAGGGTTTCCGCCCAGAGAAGCAAAAGCGTTTCCGGTTGGCTGACAGTTCATCTTTTGTGCGGAATAAAGATTATGAGCGTAAGTCATCAGCACACCATTGCGTATGAAATCAAACTTTTTTGTGTTGGTTCCTTCGGCATCAAAAGAAGAAACATAAGGAGCAGAACCGTTCATCGGATCATGTACCAGACTTACTTTTTCGTTGGCTACGGTTGATCCTATCTTATCTTTAAGGAAAGATTTTCCCTTAAATACATTTTCTCCTGACAATGGAGAGGATAGAACTCCTAAAAGCATGCCCGAAACCGTCGGACTAAATATTACATCATATCTTCCGCTTTGCAGAACTTCTGCATCCAATCCAGCTACGGCAAGTTCCACCGAATTTTTAATTATATCTTCTGATCTGATAAGTCTTGAACTCTGTCTTATGTCAAACTCATATCCCATAGATGAGCTTTCGCCCTGGACAGCTGCAAGCATAATTTCTGCAGCAGCGCTCGTAGAAACCGATTCCTTATAAACACCGTTGGTATTGGCAAAAATTCTTTTTGAAACCTCAGTTTCAAACGAAGAGCCTCTTACAAACTGTATTCTCTTGTCCATACCTTTGGCTTTGATTTCCATATCTTTGGCATTTTCTGTTATTTCATCAAGCGTAAGGTTTTTGGTGTCAATATCAAAGCACCAATCGAGGAAGGTAAATGCTTTGTCTGAAGATATTATGTTCCCATTGTCTGGCTGAGAATACTTAACTAAGGCTGCAGCATTTTTTACGGCCTCAAGCAAAGAATCCTGATCAAGCTGGTTGGTATTGGCAGCTGCTATTCTTCCATCGTCATCCATAAGCAGTATTCCGGCTGCTGATCTTTCACCCTGAGAGAGTTCTTCAAGTTTTCCGTTTGAGAAAGAAGCTTTTTTTGATATGGCTGTTCCTATATTAATCTGTCCCTTGAGATTATTTGAACTTATATAGTCAAGAACCTTATT
>CALMRR010000467.1 GCA_937871925.1 uncultured Petrotoga sp. | reverse complement strand
TCCTCAGTCGCCATGGGGTATGCCTGCTAAGGGTTACAAGACCAGAAGAGGCAAGAGGAGAACAGATAGATTAATAGTAAGAAGAAGAAACGAGAATAAATAAAGGGGGGTGTCTATAAGTGAGCAGATCATTAAAGAAAGGTCCATATGTACACCCGAGCCTGTTGAAAAAGATAAGAGAAATGAACAGCAAGGGTGAGAAGAAGGTTGTAAAAACTTGGTCAAGAGCCTCAATGATCATTCCTGAAATGGTAGGTCATACAATAGCCGTTCATAATGGCATGAAGCATATACCGGTATATATATCAGAACAGATGATTGGACACAAATTAGGTGAATTTTCCCCTACTAGGAGATTTGGAGGGCATCCAGACAAAAAGGCTGCCTCAGCTACTAAGGGAAAAGTGAAATGAGGAGGGAGTAAATTATGGCTTTGGTAAGTAGAGTACAGGATGGAAAAAGAGTAAAGAAATCCGTTTATCATAGACTCAGGAAAGAACAGGAAGCTACTCAGCCTAAAGTCCAGGCATCTGCGACAGCTAAGTTTCTTAGAATGTCAGCTACTAAAGCAAGAGCCGCAGCAAACGGAGTAAGAGGAAAAGATGTGGGTCAGGCATTACAGACTCTTATGTTCAGCCCCAAGAAATCCTCAAGATTTATTTACAAGCTTCTTATGTCGGCAATTGCTAACGCAGAAAACAATCTTGGACTCAAATCAGATAACCTTTATGTTTCAGAGATAATGGTTAACGAAGGTCCAAGAATGAAAAGGCTTTGGGCAAGATCAAGAGGAAGCGGAGATATTCAGCAGAAGAGAATGTGTCACGTTACCTTAACGGTTAAAGATAAAAATGCTAAATAAGAGAGGTGAATAATCCGTGGGTTCAAAAGTTAATCCGTTAGGTTTTAGAGTTGGAGTTTCTAAGCCTTGGAAATCAGTATGGTTTAACGAAAAGAATTATAAAGAATATCTCCATGAAGATAAAAAAATCAGAGAGTACATAAAGAATCTATATAAAGCCTCAGGAATAGCAGATATAGATATTGAAAGACCTAGCGATACCCTTGTCAAGATAACTATTCATGCTTCCAGAGTCGGAATAATAATAGGTAAGAAAGGTGAGGAAATTGCCTCACTCAGAGAAAAGATAAAGACTATTATCAATGACAGAACGGTAAAGGTGTATGTCGAGGAAGTAAAGAATCCTTCCCTTAATGCTCAGCTTGTAGCTGATGATATAAAGGAACAGATTCTCAGAAGAGTATCCCATAAGGTTGCTATGAAAAGAGCCATCACCAACTCCATGAAAAGAGGAGCAAAGGGAATCAAAATAATGGTTTCCGGAAGATTGGGCGGAGCTGAAATAGCAAGAACCGAATGGTATATGGAAGGAAGATTGCCTCTACAGTCTCTTAAATCCGATATCGACTACTCAATAGTTGATGCTCACACCAAGTATGGTACCATCGGTGTAAAAGTATGGATATATAAAGGCGATGTCCAGATATAATATAGGGAGGTAGCTAGAAAATGTTAATGCCTAAGAGAGTTAAATATAGAAAAGTTCAGCGCGGCAGAATGTGCGGCGAGTCTAAAGGGGCTTTTCAGGTTGATTTCGGCGAATGGGGGCTTAAGGCACTTGAGCCGGCCTGGATTACTTCCCAACAGATAGAAGCATGCAGACTTGCAATGGTAAGAACACTTAAAAGAACAGGTAAAGTTTGGATGAGGGTATTCCCGGATAAGTCTTATACAACCAAAGGTATAGGAACAAGACAGGGAGTCGGTAAAGGTGACATCGAAGGCTGGGCAGCAGTGGTAAAGCCGGGAAGAGTAATGTTTGAAATTGGTGGAATAGATGAAGCCACTGCTAAAGAAGCATTGCAGTATGCTGCAAGCAAACTTCCCATAAAGACCAAGATAGTTCCCAGGTATCAAATAGGGGGTGAACAGTAATGAATACTGCAGAATTCAAGACTTTGACAGAGCAGGAACTTAATCAGAAGTTTGAGGAAACAAAGAAGAAACTGTTTGATCTTAGATTTCAGCTTGAAATGGGACAGTTGAAGAACACTGCTACCATTAAACAAGTGAAAAGAGACATAGCAAGGATCAAGACTATACTCAGAGAAAGAGAACTGGGTATAAGGAGGTAGGAGTATGCCGAAAAAGGTTTTAGTGGGAAAGGTCTTAAGCGATAAAATGGATAAAACAGTTACAGTTGAAGTAAAAAGCAGATTTAAGCACCCTGTCTACAACAAGATAGGCGAAAAAACAAAAAAATACCATGCTCATGATGAGAACAATGCTTGTAAAGTAGGGGATGTAGTAGAAATAATTGAATCAAAGCCCATATCCAAAACAAAAAAATGGGTAGTCAACAAGATCGTTGAAGAAAATATTTTCAAATCAAATGAGACACCCGAGACTGTGGAACAAATACTTGGGGGTGAAGAGAAATGATACAGCTTGAATCGTATCTCAGGGTAGCCGATAATTCAGGAGCAAAGGTAATAAAGGTAATTAAAGTTCTTGGTGGTTTTCACAAATCTACCGGTACAATCGGTGATGTTGTGGTCTGTTCAGTAAGGGAAGCCATTCCGCATACGGACATAAAGAAAGGACAGATAGTCAAGGCCATCGTTGTCAGGACGCACAAAGAGATTGGCAGAAAAGACGGCACATATATCAGGTTTGATGATAATGCTGCGGTATTGATAGATAAACAGAATCTTCCGTTAGGTACAAGAGTCTTTGGACCTATCGCAAGGGAAGTAAGGGAAAAGGGTTATGCCAAGATTGCTTCCTTAGCAACGGAAGTATGGTGATTGAGGTGACAGGCATGAACATAAAAAAAGATGATTTAGTTCAGGTAATATCAGGAAAAGATAAAGGAAAAAAGGGAAAAGTTCTGAAGGTAATAAATAAGTACAGCAAAGTAATTGTAGAGAATGTCAATGTTGTTAAGAAACATCAGAAGCCTAACCAGCAGATGAAAGAAGGCGGAATCATAGAACAGCCATCCCCATTATATGCCTGCAAAGTAATGGTAGTTTGCTCAAGCTGTGGAAAACCCACGAGAATTGGATACAAACTATTGGATGACAACAAAAAAGCTCGTTACTGTAAAAAATGTGGCGAGATAATTGATAGAGTATAAGTCGGGAGGAATAGAAATGGCTGAATTTATACCATTAAAGGAAAAGTACAACAGTGAAGCTGTTGCTGCTTTAAAGAAAGAATTTAACTATACAAATCCTCATGAAGTTCCTAAGATAGTTAAAATAGTTGTTAACATGGGAGTAAGCGAAGGATCAAGAAACTATGAAGTTCTTGAAAAACATGCCAATGAACTTGCTGCCATAGTCGGACAGAAACCTGTTATAACCAAAGCAAAGAAAAGCATATCCAACTTCAAGCTCAGAGAAGGTATGCCCATAGGTGCCAAGGTAACTCTCAGAGGAACAACAATGTATAACTTTTTATACAAACTTATAAACATAGTTCTTCCTAAGTTGAGAGACTTCAGGGGGTTACCTGTTAATTCGTTTGACGGAAGAGGCAACTATACTTTTGGTTTGACAGAACAGATAGTTTTTCCTGAAATCAGACCTGATCAGGCAAAAAGGGTTCAGGGTATGGATATAACTATAGTAACCACAGCCAAGACTGATGTAGAAGCTAAGAAACTTCTGGAATTTGTAGGCTTCCCGTTTAAGAAGAACTGAATGGAGGGATTGATAAATGGCACGAAAAGGCTTAGTTGAAAGAATGAAAACAGAACCTAAGTTTAAGACTAGAGAATACACAAGATGCTTAGTCTGTGGAAGACCAAGATCAGTTTATAAAGAATTTGGACTTTGCAGAGTGTGCTTCAGAAAGATGGCCCTGGAGGGAAAACTTCCAGGAGTTAAAAAAGCAAGCTGGTAAGGAGGGAAGCAACGATGTGGAGTGATCCAATAGCAGATATGCTTACAAGAATAAGAAATGCCAATTCGGTTGAAAAAGAATCGGTTGAAATCCCTGCTTCGAATTTAAAGAAAGCCATTCTCGACATATTGAAACTTGAAGGATATATTTCAGATTACAAGGTGATTGAAGACGGCAAACAGGGAGTATTGAAAGTAACCATGAAGTACAAAGGCGACAGAAGAAATACCCAGAAGGTAATTACAGGAATAGTAAGAGTATCCAAAACAGGTAGAAGAATATACGTTAAGGCAGAGGAAATACCTTTGGTTAAAGGCGGAATGGGTATAGCAATCGTTTCAACATCAAAGGGTGTTCTTACCGATAAGCAAGCCAGAGAAATAGGCGTCGGTGGAGAACTACTCTGCTATGTATGGTAAGGAGGGTGACTGCAGATGCCAAAATCAAGAGTTGCAGACAAACCGGTTATAGTGCCTAAGGATGTGCAGATAACCTTTGAAAACAATGTAGTAACAGTAAAAGGCAAAAACGGGGAACTTTCCCTAAGTATGCTCCCTTCCGTTAGTCTAGACATTAAGGAAGGTCTTATAGATGTTACTGAAAATGAAAATACAATTAAAAGAGCTTCAGACAAGAAACAGATTACAGCCTTAAGAGGTACTTATGCTGCACTTATCAGAAATATGATAAAGGGAGTAACCGTTGGTTTTTCCAAAGAACTTGAAATAGTCGGGATAGGTTACAGAGCGGCTATGCAGGGTGAAAAACTTGTCATTTCCGTAGGATATTCAAATCCTGTTGAGTATGTTGCCCCCAAGGGAATAAAGATTGAAGTTCCCGCACCTAACAAGATAATTGTTAAGGGCAATGACAAGTACCTTGTAGGAGAAGTAAGCGCTATCATCAGAAAGTTCAGGCAGCCGAACTCTTACTCCGGAAAAGGAATAAAGTATGCTAATGAAGTTATCATAAAGAAAGAAGGAAAGAAAGTTTAATAACTGGATAGTAATAAGGAGGGCAGACTTTTATGATAAAACAGCTCGACAGAAAAGAAGAAAGAGCTAAAAGACATTTGAGAATCAGAAAGACTCTTTCCGGAACTGCTGAAAGACCAAGATTGGTCGTTTTCAAAAGCGGAAAGCACATATATGTTCAGATAATAGACGATGTTCAAGGTCACACTCTTGCAGCTGCTTCAACAAGCGACAAGGAACTCAAGGGAAAGTTGGAGAAAACATGGACAGTAGAAGCATCTAAAATAGTTGGAAAGCTTATAGGAGAAAGAGCAAAGGCCAAGGGAATAAGCAAAGTTGCCTTTGACAGAGCAGGCTACAAGTATCATGGAAGAATCAAGGCTCTCGCGGATTCAGCAAGAGAAGCCGGACTTGAATTTTAACGGGAGGTGCTTAAAGCAATGTCATTCTCCAAGAATGTTAAGGCAACAGATGTTGCAAAAGAAATGGAAGAAAAGATAATTGAAATTAGAAGAGTTGCAAAAGTTACAAGAGGCGGAAAAACCATGTCTTTCAGGGTTGTTGCTGTTGTCGGAAATAAGAACGGTAAAGTCGGAGTGGGTATAGGAAATGCAAGAGAAGTTCCTCAGGCTATAAGAAAAGCGATTCAGGATGCCAAGAAGAATGTCAAGGAAATTCCCATAAAAAATGGAACTATTCCACATGAAGTAATCGGAAGACATGACTCTTCAGATGTTATATTAATTCCTGCCGGTCCCGGTACTGGAGTTATAGCGTCGACACCTGTGAGAGCTGTGGTTGAACTTTGCGGAGCAACAAACATTCTTACAAAATCACTCGGTTCTACAACGGTTCTCAATCTTGCAAAGGCAACAATGAACGGTCTCGAACAGCTTAAATCGCCGCTCATGATTGCTCAGCTCAGAGATATAACGGTAAAACAGATTTTCAGCGGTGCTCACAAGGAGGCTTAATGATGAAAAGCTTAAAAATAAAATTAGTCAGAGGAAGAGCTGGCAAAAATTATAACCAACTTGCGACACTTGATGCACTCGGACTCAAAAAGAAAGATAGAGAAGTAGTAAAGCCGGATAATGCCCAGATTCGTGGCATGATAAGGGTAGTAGAACACCTCGTTACAGTCGAGGAAATAGATAATTGAGGGGGTAAGCAATTATGGCACTCAGAATAGAGGACCTAAAACCCACACCAGGTTCAAGAACCAAGAGCATAAGAGTTGGTCGAGGTCCTGGATCAGGAATTGGCAAGACTTCTGGAAGAGGTATGAATGGTCAGGGTAAAAGAGGAAGAGGGAAAGTCAGAATAGGTTTTGAAGGTGGACAGACGACTATTTACAGAAGAACTCCGATGATCGGTTTTACCAATGCAAAGTTCAGAGTAACGTTTGCCGAAGTAAACCTTCTTACCTTAGAAGCAAAGTTTGAATCAAATGAAGAAGTAACAATAGAAAAACTTGTAGAAAGAAATATACTTAAAGATCTGAAAGACGGAGTAAAAATATTAGGTAAAGGAGAGCTCACCAAACCCCTCGTTGTAAAAGCTAATGCATTCTCTGAATCAGCGAAGCAAAAAATTGAAGCAGCAGGCGGTAAGGTTGAGGTGATAAAGTAATGGCCAACAATATGGGCAATGCCATTAAAAACATCTTCAAAATACCTGAATTAAGAGATCGCGTAATATTTACAATACTAGCTTTGATTGCTTTCAGGATTGGTATTTTTATACCAATTCCTGGAATCAACATAGAAAGCTGGAAAGGTGCATTAAGCGGGTTGCAGAGTGGTGCGGCAGGGGGGTTCATAAATTTCTTTGATGTATTTGCAGGAGGAGCATTAAGTAACTTCTCCATTTTTGTTTTAAGCGTTAACCCATATATTAACGCATCAATAATACTTCAATTGCTGGGATCGATAATTCCAAGCCTTAAAGAAATGCTTAAAGAAGGCGAACAGGGTAGAAAGAAGTTTGGTTTTTATACAAGAGTATTGACCGTTGTGTTAGCAGTACTTCAGGGTTTGATGATGGCTTTCACCTCTATGAACTATAGGGCAGTAAATTCATCAGGCGAACCTATTTCTGCTTTTGCTTACATAATCCTTGCCACAACATCGATAGTTGCAGGTTCGATGTTTGTTCTGTGGATTGGTGAAATGATTACTGAAAAAGGTATTGGAAACGGTATTTCAGTGCTTATATTTGCCGGTATCGTCTCCAGATATCCAAGTTATGCCGCTCAGGCATTGGTAGCACTTACTCCTTTTGAATGGATCCTTCTCCTTTTGATAGCTGTTGTAATAGTTATTGCGACTATTGCTGTTCAGCAGGCGGAAAGAAGAATAAAAGTACAGTATGCCAAGAGAGTTGTAGGAAACAAAGTTATGGGCGGATCAACAACTTACATTCCTATAAAAGTCAATGGTGGAGGAGTTATTCCGATAATATTTGCATCGGTAATAGTGTCTCTTCCAAGCATGATATCTTCATTCACTCCATGGCAGTGGGATGATTCGTTCTTTAAACTTGGTGGAGCATTTTATCTTATTGTATACGCAATACTGATTATTTTCTTTACCTACTTCTACAGTTCAGTTGTAATGGACCCAAAAGAGGTTTCGGATAATATAAAGAATTACGGTGGCTTTATACCCGGAATAAGACCTGGCGATCCGACATCCAAATTTATAACAACCTCAATGAACAGAGTCACTTTTATCGGAGCTATCTTTCTTGTTCTAATATCACTTCTTCCTTACGTAATAAGAAGTTCCTCGGGAGTCGAGATATGGATAGGCGGAACAAGTGCTCTTATAGCTGTTGGAGTTGCACTTGACATGCTTCAGCAGATAGAATCCCATATGATAGCCAGGCAGTATGAGGGCTTCATGAAGAAAGGAAAGCTTCGCGGAAGGAGGTAAGTTTATGCGACTTATTTTTTTCGGGCCTCCGGGCGCCGGAAAAGGAACCCAGGCTAAAGAAGTTTCAGAAAGATTTTCTGCAGTTCATATATCTACCGGCGATATTTTGAGACAAGCAGTAAATTCAGGCAGTGAGCTTGGGCTTAAGGTTAAAGATATTCTCGAAAAAGGACTTTTGGTTTCAGATGACATAATGAACGAGCTTATAAAGCTTCGTTTGTCAAAGGAAGAAAGTTTTCTTCTGGATGGATATCCAAGAACCATTCCGCAAGCCGAGTTTTTGGACGGCATTCTTTCAGAGTTCTCTAGACCAGTGGATTGTGCAGTCTTGATCGATGCCGGAGAAGAAGATATAGTCAAAAGGATTTCCTCAAGGAGAGTCTGTCCTAAATGTAAAAGGGTTTTCAACACGATATCTCTTAAGCCAATAAAAGAAGGTATCTGTGATGATTGCGGTTCGAAGCTTGTGCATAGGGAAGATGATCAGGAGGATGTGGTAAGAAAAAGATTTAAGGTTTATCTCAGTAACACTGAGCCTGTAATAGAATATTATAGAAAAAATAACAAACTAGTTACAGTAGACGGTACTAAAGACGTTGCAGAAGTTACAAAAGAGTTGTTTAATATTCTGGAAGGAGTACCGCATAAATGATAATTCTTAAGACAGAAAACGAAATAATCAAGATGAGACGGGCCGGAGAAAAGCTTGCCCGCCTTCTTGATGGTTTGTTAAAGTCAGTTATAGTACCCGGAGCAAGTGCGTATGATGTGGAGCAGTTCAGTGTTTCCTATATGAAAGAGATAGGTGCAAAACCGATTCTTATAGGTTACAATGGTTATCCATATGCTACATGCGTATCTGTGAATGATGAGGTAATACACGGGTATCCTTTGAAATCCAAGGTTTTCAAAGACGGCGATCTGGTTTCTGTTGATCTTGATATCGAGTACGACGGTATGATAACCGATGCTGCAAGGACTTATGCTGTCGGTACAATAACCGATAAGGAGAAAGAGCTCATCCGGGTAACAGAAAAATCTTTTTTTATCGGGCTTGAACAAGCAGTGATCGGGAAAAAGACAGGAGATATAGGTTACGCCGTTCAGTCATATGCAGAATCGTTTGGTTTTGGTGTTGTGAGAGATTTTGTAGGTCACGGGGTGGGCAGGAAGGTACACGAAGATCCTTCTATTCCTAACTATGGCTTCAAAGGAACCGGACCGATGCTGAGAAAAAATATGACTATTACAATTGAACCGATGATTTCGCTTGGTAATTATGAAGTTGAAATTCTACAAGACGGTTGGACAGTTGTAACCATTGATAAAAGTAAGTCGGCCCATTATGAAAATACAATAGTCATAACAGATAACGGACCGGAAGTTCTTACTGCAGTAACTGGTTATAACCCTTGAAGGGGGTATTAAATGGCAAAAAAAGAAGATGTCATAGTAATTCAGGGAAAAATTATGGAAGCTCTTCCAAATGCAACTTTCAGAGTAGCGTTAGAAAACGGACATCTTGTGCTTGCTCACATATCCGGAAGGATGAGAAAGAACTTTATCAGACTTCTTCCCGGAGATAAGGTCACGGTTGAAGTTTCCGTATATGATCTTAACAGAGGCAGGATAACCAGAAGAGAGAAGATTACTAAGACCGAAGAAATAGATGAGGAGGATGGATAATATGAAAGTAAGAGCATCAGTAAAAAAAAGATGCGAGAACTGCAAGATAGTAAGAAGAGCTGGAAGAGTTTGGGTGGTATGCGATAAGAATCCCAAGCATAACCAGAGACAGGGTTAATAAGGAGGGAAAGATAGATGGCACGTATCCTTGGTGTTGAAATTCCGGGAAACAAAAAGCTTTTTGTAGCTCTTACCTATATTTACGGTGTGGGATATGCAAGAGCAGAAGAGATCCTTAAGCTTACTGGCATTGATACTAACAAAAAAGCCAAAGACCTTACCGACGACGAAATATCCAAAATAACCAGATTTATAAACGAACACTACAAAGTCGAAGGTGATCTAAGACAGGAAAATATGAAAAACGTGAAAAGATTAATCGAAATTGGATCATATAGAGGATACAGGCATAAAGCAGGTCTTCCGGTCCGTGGTCAGAAAACTCATGCCAACGCCAGAACTCGAAAAGGACCAAGATTGAGCAGAATAAGCAAAAAAAAGACAGCTTCGGCATCATAAGGAGGGTTTGTTAAATGGCAGCGAATAAGAAAGCAGTATCTTCAAAGAAAAAGAAAATTGCTGTTGAGAAGGGAGTCGTTCATATACAGTCTAACTTCAACAACACAATAATATGTCTGACAGATATGACAGGCAACGTAATAACTTGGGCCAGCGGCGGAACTTCCGGATTCAAAGGTTCGAAGAAAGGTACTCCGTACGCATCGCAGCTTGCTGCTGACAAAGTAGCAAAAGAAGCCTTAAAAATCGGAGTTCAGAAAGTTGATATTGTTGTAAAAGGTCCGGGTTCAGGAAGAGAGTCAGCTATAAGATCAGTGCAGGCAGCCGGGTTAAACATAGAAAATATTCAGGATGCTACTCCTATTCCACATAACGGATGCAGACCCAAAAAGAAAAGATTCTAATTGACTTGAAGGAGGGAATAACAGAATGGCAAGATACACAGGAGCTCTATGCAAGCTCTGCAGGAGAGAAGGTTTTAAATTATATCTGAAGGGCGAGAGATGTTATTCTGAAAAATGTGCTATGGCAAAGAGAAACTTTGCACCTGGCCAGCATGGAAAGGATAACAAAAAGCTTACCCAGTACGGCACACAGTTAAGAACCAAACAGGCTCTCAAGAGAATATACGGAATACTAGAGAGACAGTTCAGGAGATACTTTGAAGAAGCTGTCAAAAAGATAGGTCAGGAAACAGGTGAAGTGTTGATGCAGATACTCGAATCAAGGCTTGACAATGTTGTTTACGAAATGGGTTTTGCAGTGAACAGAAGAGCCGCGAGAGAACTTGTAAGACACGGTCATATAAGGGTAAATGGCAAAAAAGTTGACATTCCTTCGTTCAGAGTAAGACCGGGAACAGTTATCGAAATAAAGGAGAGCAGCAGAGGTATACTGCAGGTCAAACAAGGTTTAGAACTTGCTTCAAAAAAGGCAAACACTCCTTCATGGCTTGAAGTAAATGCTGAACAGTTTAAAGGTACCTTTACCAGAATGCCCAAAATGGATGAAATATCTGTACCAGTTGATGTCCAGGTTATTATCGAACTTTATTCCAAGTAAGTTTAGTTTTTATTCTATTCGTAGCTTGAGATCCACCTCGCTCTTAAAAGTCATCAAAGGAGGTGTGCAATCCGGTTCAGAGTTGAATCCGGTATTCTTATGGAATTACTAATAAAACCAGAGGTATTTCAATTAGAAGAAGAACGTTTAGCTGAAGAAGGAATAAGATACGCAAAGTATGTTTTGTATCCTCTAGAAAAGGGTTATGCTATAACTATCGGAAATGCGCTCAGAAGGGTTTTGCTCTCTTCCATTCCGGCAGTAGCCATAACAAGCATTCGTATACCTAACAAGCTTCACGAATTTGATACAATAGAAGGTGTAAAAGAGGACATCCTAGAGATTGCCCTCAACCTTAAGAAAGTTCAGCTTAAGGTCGATGATCTCAAAAAACTGAACAGTATTGAAGGTGAACTTCACCTAAAGATCAACAAACAGGGTCCGTCAGACATAACAGCGGGGGACATTGAGGTTCCATCTGAGATATCTATAGCCAATCCTGACTTTAAGATTGCCACAATAAACGGTAAAAATAAAGTTGAGATAGAGCTTTTTGCACAGATAGGAAAAGGATTTGTACCAGCTTCTGAAATGGAGCACGAAAACGATATAGAGTTTATCTATATTGACGGAGTTTTCAGTCCTGTTCTGAAAGTCAACTATCTTACAGAAAACATAAGAGTCGGAAAGAGAACAGATTACGACAAACTTATCCTTGAGATATGGACGAAGATGAACATTACTCCGAAACAAGCTTTAAAAGAAGCTACCTCTATCCTCATTCAGCACTTTAGATTTATTAATCCTTCTGAAGATTTAGCTGTTTCTGCGGGATTTGTCAGTCAGCCTCCTGTCCAGGATACAGGGGCCAAGACTAAAGGTGTAGAGCAATCATCCGATGAAGAAGATATTTTCGGTCTGTCTAGGGAGATTCTGGATACGCTCATAGATAATCTTGACCTTACCAAAAGAGCCAAGAACTGTCTTAAGCGTGAAAGGATAAACACCGTGGCCGAAATACTTAAAAAGACTCCTGAGGAGCTTATGAAGATCAAAAATTTCGGGAAAAAATCTTTGGATGAGATAAGAAAAGAATTAAAAGATAAATTTGGAATTGATTATGAGAAGTTATTCGGTGAAAGGAGGAGCACCAAGTCATGAGACATAGAGTAAAAATGAATAAGTTAAGCAGACCTGCCTCACATAGGAATGCTCTTGTTAAAAATCTTGCCAGAAACGTTTTCGAAAGCGGAAGCATAATAACCACATCTGCTAAGGCTAAGGTAGCTCAGTCGTTGGTGGAAAGAGTTCTCTCAAAGGCCAAGGAAGCAAGCACAACTGCTGATGCTTCAAGGAAGATGGCTCTATCAAGAGATATCAACAGAAATTTCAACGACAGAAAACTGACTGCCAAGATAGTAAACGAGATCGCTCCCAAGTACAGCAACAAGGCAAGCGGTTTTACAAGGGTACTTAAAATTGGTTTCAGAAGAGGAGATGCTGCCGAACTTTCGTTGTTGCAGCTTATTCCGACAGAAGAAAAATAAGAACATTATGGGAGGCTTTTGCCTCCCATTTATACTATAATTTTACTGTTCAAAAAAACTTTTTTGTGATATTATTTTATAAAAGTAGTACGTTATAAACCCCGTTTTTTTATCAGGAACTTTCTAAAAACTTCGTTCAAGCATATTCTTCCAATGAAAAGCTTTACAGCCTCTTTTTCAGAACTGAAAATGCTCCGGATTACTCCAAGATGTTTTTGAAGCTTACCTTGTGAATAACTAAAACAATCTTTAATAAGAAACGGCAGAGAAAGACAATATTAAAATCTTTTAAAAGCAGGGGTGATTTTTTTGACAGACACCAATAATCATAAACAGGATCAGAACAAAGGAACCGAAAAAGACCAGATACGCCCCGTTGAACTGGACATGGCCAAGCTGAACGATATGACCAGAACCCAGCTTTACGCACTTGCCAGAAATTTTGAGATAACCAACTACTCAAAGATGTCAGATCATGAACTTATAT
>CALMRR010000466.1 GCA_937871925.1 uncultured Petrotoga sp. | reverse complement strand
CAACCTGGATTATAAATTATTCCAGGTTGAAAGACAAAATATTTACTTTAGTAATTGTTATTGCTTTTTTTCGCCAGTTTTATAGAAGTTCTTTCTAAGAGCAACTTCTGTAAAAGGTATAACTAAAAGCAGTACGGCTATTTGGACGTATATCAACGCAAACATAAGGTTCTTGTAAGTATTTATAGGCTGAAGTGCAAAAGCAAGAATTACTGATGCAAACGCTGTTATTAATCCGCTTTTTATCCAAAATCTTCCTGAGTACTCATTGGCAAACTTCCAAGTATCTTGGTTTTTAGTCGACATTGGAGATCTGTAACCGATGAGGGAGTTAATTTCTTTTGGAGTCTTTTTTGATAGCATATACCCAAATCCAACCATCGTCAACGAAATAATGACAGTAAAAATAAGGGATATAGTAAGCATTTTATCCTCCACTATTACCTTTTGAATATTTCATCAGTTTTTGGACCGTATGAGACAAACTCTACTTTTACTCCCAGATTTTTTTCTATGAATATGAGATACTCTTCAAAAGTTTTATCTTTCATGGTTTGCCAGCCTTTTAAATTAACATACACTGGTTTGGCAGTAGAGAAATCTTTTGTAGAGTAAGGCATATCCTGTTTTTTATTATCTATTTCATAGTGGGTACAAATCTTAACCTCGTCAAATCCATTCAGTACATCGGCTTTTGTTAGTACAAGCTTGGTTATTTTAGATTTTAGTATGGCATAACGAAGAGACGGAAGATCAAGCCATCCTGTTCTTCTGGGGCGTCCTGTGGTAGCGCCGAACTCCAGTCCTTTTTCACGCAAGATGTTTCCTTTGTCAGAGAAATCCTCTGTAGGAAAAGGTCCTTCGCCTACTCTCGTTGTATAAGCCTTCACAACTGCATAGACATCATCAAGCTCTGTTACGCTCAGTCCAAAAGAATTTATTCCATGAGCAGTACATGTGCTAGAAGTAACAAACGGATAGGTGCCACAATCAATATCAAGCATAACCCCCTGCGCACCTTCAAAAAGTATTGACTGTTTATCAAGCATACGGTAGAGTTCAATACTGGACATCAGATTTACTTTTAAAGAAGTCAGATAATTAAAGCCTTCCATAAGTTCGTCATAAACCTGCATATCGCTGGAAGTGATTGCTTGGCCGTAAAGCTTTTTTTTCATTGAGTATAGTTCTGAAAGCCTGATTTTAAGTCTGTTTGTATCTAGAAGATCGTAGACTCTTAATCCTTCTCTAGATGTTTTATCAGTATAAGCCGGACCAATTCCTCGTTTTGTTGTACCAACAGGTTTTGAGCGCTGACTTTCAAAGAATTCATCTTCTTGTTTGTTCCATGGTAAAACTAATGATGCCTGAAGATCAAGGTAAAACCTTGCAGAAATACCTTTAAAATCTTTTTCTAGAGTAGAAAGTTCTTTTCCCATCTGTACTAAGTCAATAACCATACCGCTTCCAAGGTATCCTTTAGACTGTGTCTCCAAAGAAATAGATGGAAGAAGATGATTAACGTATTTTTTATCTTTAAAAAAGATTGTATGGCCTGCATTAGAACCTCCCGAAAAACGGGCAACCCAATCATAATTTTTCGAGAAGTAATTAACTATCTTTCCTTTTCCTTCATCACCCCACTGGGCACCTATGACTGCAATTTTTTTCATTTTCTCACCTCGGATGAATTTCATGCACGATTATATTATACATCAAAACCTCTATAAAGTGAAATTGACAAAGACAACTTATAGTGTTATAATATAGTATAACACAAGAACAATTTTTATCAGATTTTTTAGATTAGATGATATAATATATATATGACAATTTTAAAAGTGTGAAAGGTAGGAAAAATATGAAAGTAAATATTCTTTCCTCTGCGGGGAAGTTTCCCGGACAGGGTGTTTATTCGGCTTATATGGACTGTGTTTATGTGCTTAAAACTACGGGTAAAGTTGAGATTACTGAGAATGTTTGGAATAGCGATGCGCTGGTTCAACATTCACATACTCCTGATCCTAAGGTTTTTTTGCAGACACTTTTAAACAGGAGAAAATCTTTAAATGTTGTAACAGCCCATGTACTTCCTGATTCTATAAGAGGGAGCATAAGAAATTCATGGATTTTGGCACCTTTGTTTGGGATATGGCTTAAATGGCTTTATAGTCTTAATGATGTTGTGCTTGCTGTCAGTGAAGATGTTGCAGATGAGCTTCAGAAAAAACTTAAAATAAAAAAGGAAAAAATTTATGTTTTCCCAAATTATGTCCGCGAAGATCTGTATCTGATATCAGATGAAAAGGTTAAAATCGAAAAAGCAAGATTGAGAAAGGAATTGGGCTTTAAAGATGAAGATTTTATAATAGTTGGTGCAGGCCAGGTTCAGCCGCGAAAGGGAATAAAAGATTTTGTAGAGGTAGCTGAAAAACTTCCGCAGTTTAAATTTGTCTGGGTTGGAGGCAATCCGTTTAAAGATTATACGGAGGGTTATCATGAGATGAAAAAGATAACCGAAAATCATCCTGAAAATGTTTTTTTTACGGGAACAGTATCTAGGGAAAAGGTGCGAGATTACTATATGTTGTCGGATATAATGTTTTTGCCGTCTTATCAGGAGACTTTTGGTTTGGTTATTGTTGAAGCTGCAGGGAGCGGTCTGCCTTTGTTGCTTAGGGACCTTCAGGTGTATACTACAATATTTGATGATTGTTATCTTAAGGCATCTGATAATCAGACGTTTATAGATTATATCGACAGGTTGAGCAAGGATAAAGACTTGTATCGCGAAATGTCTTGCAAAGCCAGAAAGCTGTTTGAAAAATACGGAAGTTCGAGGGCAGGTATTAACCTTTTGGAGATATATTCTAAGTACTACTATAAAAAATTTGGAAAGAAACTGTTTTGAGGTGAGTAAAAATTAAAAATAAAAAAAATATATTTAACTTTATTTTTGCTGTTATAATGGGTTTTCTTGTGATATTACTCATAGGTAAGATTACTGATACAAATGTTCTTGAAGAAATTTTTAAAATAAGTCCGCTTATGATGTTTTTCGGATTTCTTATTTTCTGTACAGGCTATGTGATAGACAGTATAAGGACTATAATTGTAATGAATGTTTTAGGATATAAAATAAAGTTTATTGATGCTTTTTATAATAATGTCATAGGGTGTTTTTTCTCAAATATAACGCCTTTTGCTGCCGGAGGACAGCCGCTTCAGGTTTATCATCTTTCTTCTCTGGGGGTACCTACAGAAAAAGGTACGAACTTTGTTATGTCAAGGTTTTTGGAAAGCATGGTGACTAATCTTGTAGTATCGTTTATTTTTTATAAGCCTGTTATTTCTGTTTTACAGGGTAAAGGAGTTACTTCAAAGCTTATAACAGCAGGATTGGTACTTTCGGTTGGTATAGCTGTGTTTTTCTTTGCCCTTTTCCTTAATTCAAATATCATTGCGAAGTTTGTAAATTTTCTTGAGAAATCAAAAATTCTTAAGAAAAGGGATCTCAGCGGGAAAATATTTAAATGGAGCGAAGAGCTTAACGGAAGCATTGCTTTTTTATGGAAAGAAAAAATTTATGTCATGGTTCTGGATTTTATGCTTGGTCTTGCCACGCTTGTTATTCAGGCGGGAGTATTGTTTTTTTTCATACTGATGCTTACGAAGGTAATGTATACTTTTAATACATTTATGAATATATTTGGCGGGATGACCCTTTTGAATATGGTTGTATATTATATTCCCACTCCAGGAGCAAGCGGAGGTACCGAGCTTTTCTACCATTGGTTTGTGGGAGATATTGTTAAAGACTCAGCCATGAGTCTCCAAGCAGTATTTGCATGGAGATGGAGCACATACTATCTACAAATATTTTTTGGTATGGCAGCAATAGTGTTTTACAAACTGCTTAGGAAAAGGAAATCATAAAATGAATATAGGTATGTTTTCAGATACATATTATCCACAGAGGAACGGGGTTGCAACTTCATTAAAACTTTATAAAACAGAGCTTGAACGTATGGGACACAATGTCTACCTTTTTATTCCTAAACTATCCAAAAACGGAATAAATGAAGAAAAAATATATCAGTTTCCGGCAATAAAGTTTGCCTTTGAAAAAGATCAAAGACTTGCTATTCCTATAAAGCTTGATGTTCTCAGAGAAAATAAATTGAATCTGGACATAATTCATACTCATACTCCTTTTTCCGTAGGTATAAAAGGTATGTTTACAGCACATGATTTCAACATTCCTTGTATTGGCACACATCATACTATGTATGAGCATTACAGACATTATCTTCCGGTATTTATACGTCCAAGTCTAAAACAGACTCAAAAAGGTATAAAATACTGGTGTGAGAAGTTGAATAAGGTTATTGCTCCTACGGAAAATATACGAAAAGTGCTTGAAAGCTATGGTGTTCCCAATGAGCATATAGTAACTGTTCCGACAGGAATAGATACTTACTCTTTTCGTGATGCTGTAAAATGGGATATTCACAAAGAGCTAAACATACCTTCGGAGAATAAAGTTTTGCTTTTTGTAGGAAGACTGGCCAAAGAAAAAAACATAGATTTTTTAATAAAGGTATTTCAAAAAGTTCATTCAGAGATTCGTAAGTCAACTTTTGTCATAATCGGAGGAGGAAACGAAGCCGAAACTCTCAGACAGCAGGCTTTTGATTTAGGATTAGAAAATGATGTAGTATTTACAGGTTCTCTGTCAAGAGACAAGGTTATTGACGCATACAAAGGCTCTGATGTTTTTGTTTTTGCATCTTATACCGAGACACAGGGTCTTGTGGTTCTAGAATCCATGGCTGCAGGAACACCTGTAGTTGCACTTGGAAAGATGGGAGTGTACGATATACTTTCGAATAGTGAAAGCGGTGGTATCATGTTGGAAGATCTGAATGAAGATGATTTTGCAGATAGAATCCTTATGATACTGAAAGACGAAAAAACAAGGGAGTCTTTGGAACAAAGATGTATTAAATTTGTGGAGGATTATTACTCTATTGCTTCAACAGCTAAACAGATATCAAAGGTTTATTCCGAACTCATTGAAAAAAAAGAAAAAATAATAGGCTGACAAGGAGAAAAATCATGAATATAGCGATGTTTTCAGATACATATGTTCCTCAGAAGAACGGTGTGGCAACTGCTCTTAAACTTTATAAAGAATCTATGCAGAAGATGGGACACAGAGTATATATGTTTGTTCCAAAACTTGGTATTGATTTAAAAAGAAACGAAGAGGATGTTTTTGAATTTCCTGCATTTAAATTTACCGCAGAAAAGGATCATCGCATAGCTCTTCCAATTTCTATTGACATATTCAAAGCCAACAAGTTGGATTTAGACGTTATTCATTCGCATAGTCCTTTTTCAATGGGAATAGCAGCCGATCTTGTTGCCAAGACTCTTGATTTACCTTATGTTGGGACTCATCATACTATGTATGAGTACTATAGGCATTATGTTCCTTTTATATTCAGACCTTCTCTCAAGCAAGCCCAAAAGCTTATAAGAAATTGGTGTATCAAACTTGATAAGGTTATTGCCCCCACAAAAGATATAAAAGAGGTATTGGTAAAGTACGGCGTTCCGGCAGAACATATAGCGGTTATTCCGACTGGTATTGATACCTATTCTTTTGAAGGACCTGTTTTATGGGATATACGAAAAGAGTATTCAATTGGGGACGAAGAAAAAATTTTACTATTTGTAGGAAGACTTGCAGAAGAAAAAAATATTGTCTTTCTTATAAAGATGTTTAGTAAGCTTATAAAACAAACCGATTTGAAGTATAAGTTTGTTATCGTAGGTGATGGTCCGGAGAGGGAGAAACTCGAAGAACTATCCATTGAACTTGATCTTCATGACAGCATAATATTTACCGGCGGCCAGCCAAGGGAAAAGGTTATAGATGCTTATAAGCAATCGGATCTATTTGTATTTGCGTCATATACTGAAACACAAGGATTAGTTGTTCTGGAGGCTATGGCTGCTTGTACTCCGGTTGTAGCGCTCGGAAAAATGGGAGTAAGAGATCTTCTTTCGCAAAAAGATGCAGGCGGGATAATGATTGATGAACTTAACGAGAATGATTTCATTGATAATATTATTAAGTTAACGCAAAGTAGAGAATTATACGAAAGTTATTCAAAAAAAGCCTGCGATTTCGTAAAAAACAATTACTCAATTAACGTTACCAGTCAGAAGATAGTAGAAGTTTACAGCCAGGCTATTAAAGGAACCGACTGATGAAGAAAAGTTTGATAAGCGTACTTGTTTTTCTTTTTCTTCAAATGCCTTTATTTGCAGAAGGTTTAGATGGTATACAGTATCGTGATAATACGAACGATAAGATTTCTATATATACTTTGAAAATCGAGAATGCCGATCAAAAGATTCATATCCACTATTTTTCAGATTACGAGTATTATACAATTATTAACGCACAATCGGAAACAGTTAGTATGAACTTCAAAAACAGTATATATGATTCTGAATATAGTGCTGTAAGGAAATCAGATATAATAAGTGTTTCAGGGAAGATAAACGGTAAAATAGTAGATAAAGATATAAAAATAGACAGTGGTTCATGGTATCAGGCTGCAGAATATTCACTTATGAACTTTGTGCTATCAGGTGAAAAGAGCTGTAAATACTGGCTTGTTTCTCCAGCAGATCTTAAGGCGACCAAGTTTGTAGCGTATAATGAAGGTATTGAAACTATTACACTAAACAAATCAAGAGTTCAGGCGTTTAGAGTAAGAGTGACTCTAGACAACTGGATGTCAGTTTTTTGGAGTGTAAACTACTGGTTTAGGGCTTCAGATGGTCTTTATATTAAATTTGAAGGTGCTAGAGGGGTTCCTGGAACTCCAAAAACATTGGTTGAGATAATTGGAGAAGAAGGAATATGACGCATACTCTTCCCTCATTGTTCGGTCATTTTCCAATATCAGGATTCTCAGAGATGCCTGTAGACAGTCTTGCGTATATAGGAGATGCTGTTATAGCTTTGCGATACAAGCTTTATATACTCAAAGACGGAAGGATCAAAACTAATACGCTCAATAATGCTTCAAAAAAATATCTGACTGCTCATGCGCATTCATTTTTTATAGACAGACTTAATGAGAAAAATTTTTTTGATGAAACAGAAAAAGCAATTTTCAAGCGTGGCTATAATTCCAAAGGTGCCAAGAAAAGAGGAAACGATGAAGAGTATAGAAAATCCACAGGTTTTGAGGCTGTAATCGGATATCTTTATCTGAGCGATAATTACAAGAGACTTGAAGAAATTTTTGAGGTGATAGAGACGTGTACATATATGGGAGAAATGTAATAAAAGAAATAATTTCTGTAAGATATTCTGTTAAGCAGGTATATGTAAGCAACTCCAAAAATACCGATAAAGAACTTGCAAGTATTGTTCAGAAAGCAAAAGCTAATGGTTATTCTGTTTCGTATGTATCGGATGATAATCTTAAAAATCTTGTAAATTACGATAAGCATCAGGGAGTTGTAATTGATATTGGTAAAGAATATGAATATTATGACACAGATTATCTTGAGAAAAAGAAAGAAAACGCTTTTATCG
>CALMRR010000465.1 GCA_937871925.1 uncultured Petrotoga sp. | reverse complement strand
CCGAATGTACCATGTCAAATATATTTCTTGTATCTCAAGGCGTTCTTATCACTCCAAGCTTAAAATCTGGTATACTTCCAGGAATTACGAGAGAAAATATTCTTATGCTTGCTTCAAAGCTCTCAATAGAAGTTGAGGAAAGAAATGTTGAAATATGGGAGCTGCTTTCGGCAGAAGAGGTTTTTATTTCTCATACTTCAAGAGGAATTGTACCGGTAAGACGTATAATACCAGATTTTACATTTTCTGTTCCGGGGGTAATGACAGAGACGTTCATTTCTAATTGGGCAGATCTTGTTCTTAAAGATCCTTCAAACTGGGAAGGTTTTTAAGTGTCTGAAAGTTTTGCAGATATTCTTAAAAAGCTTTCAAAAAAAAGTCCTGTATTGAATAAGATTTATATTATTTCGCAACTGCGTGAGAAATGGTCTGACGTTATAAAAGATACAATGCTTCAAGATACTTGGGTTCAAGACTACGAGCCTAAAAGCAGGACGCTTGTAGTAGGATGTTCAAATAACTATGAAATGCAGGAAGTAATCCTCAATAAACTTAATATTTCAGAAGAATCGAACAGAATATTGAACGAAAGTCTCATCTGCGAAGTAAGAGCAGTAAAAAGGAGAGGGAAAGATTAATGCTTGACAAAGAGTATAATGGAAATGAAATAAAAGTTCTTAAAGGTCTTGAGCCTGTGAGGCTTAGACCGGGAATGTATATTGGATCAACTTCAAAAGCGGGACTTAACCATCTTGTTTACGAAATAGTTGATAATTCCATCGATGAGTATATCAACGGCTACTGTGACAGTATAAAGGTAAGTATACTCAAAGATGATGTCATTGAAGTTATTGACAACGGCAGGGGTATTCCTGTGGATATACATCCGACGGAAGGCAAAAGCACTCTGGAGGTAGTCATGACTGTTTTGCATGCCGGCGGAAAGTTCGATAAAAGAGCGTATAAAGTATCCGGAGGACTTCATGGAGTTGGTGCATCTGTAGTGAATGCGCTTTCAGAGTTTATGGAAGTTACAGTGTATACCGGAAGCGATGTATATTATCAGAAGTATCAGCGTGGAATTCCGGTTGAACCGGTGAAGATAATAGACCAGTCGATGCTTACAGGTACAAAAGTGAGATTTAAACCTGACTATCAGATATTTGAAGACGGAGATATAGAAGTTGAAAGTTATACAATTGAAAACAGGCTTAAGGAGATCGCGTATCTTAATCCTCCGCTTACTATAGAGTTTTCAGATGAAAAGATAGGGAAAAAAGAAGTA
>CALMRR010000464.1 GCA_937871925.1 uncultured Petrotoga sp. | reverse complement strand
TTAATTTCTTCAGCATTTTTAAGATAGAAACTCATTGCCTGATTAAGAACACTAGTTATTGTAGTATGATTTCTGGCTGCAAACTCCCGTATCTGCTCATAAAGATTTGCATCTAGATAGAGATTTACCTGCTTGACGTCTCGCATATCCCGTCAATCCTCCTTCATCATATAATATACTTTTGATCACGATAAGGCTTATATTGATATAAATTAATTCTATCTTATGTATCTTAATAAAATGTAAATTTTAAGTAAATATAAGTTTGACAAAAAACAACCTTAGGAATAGCAAAGTATCTATAAACTTTTTATATGCGAACGTTTCTGATATAATTTTAGTGCAGATGAAGAAAAATGAAAGAAATGGAGGAAGAAAAATGAAAAAGGTATATTTATTTATGTTATTGGTTTTTTTGGTTGTAAGTGGTTTTTCTGATTATATTGCAATCGGTGAAGACGGAAAGATCGTTCAGATAACACAAGATAATCAGTCTATACCTTTAGGCTTAAAAGTGGTTGATAAAGAGTTTAACCGCAAGTTCTTGGATCTTTTGAAAGGAGCTGAAACAGAAGTTTTATATGATGCACCTATACAGATAGTTTCATATCAGTTTGAAAGAATTATGGTAGATTCTTCCATAAAAAAGAGATTTTCATTCAGCATAAAGAACACTTCGTATAAAGCTGTGACTTCATTTTCGGTAAAAATTTTGGCTTACGATATATATAATTATGAACTTCCGATAGATTATAAGCAAGATAGTACTGTTACGGTTGAAAGAATTGTTTTAAACCCTGGAGATATATACGATGACCAAAATACAATGAGTTTTTATTTTCATGATTCAATATATGCGGTAGCTCCTTTTGTCATTAATGTCGTATATGCCGATGGAAGTACTTGGCAGGGCGGTATAAGGTAGTTCAAGGAAAGACGGTTAACCGTCTTTCCTTGAACTAAATAGCAGTTTTAGGAGAATAAAGGTAATGATTGTAGAAAATGCCCCCATAAAAATAAACGATATTTTTAAGGAAAATTTATCGCCTATAACTCCGAAGGCAGGAAAAAGAACCATCATATAGAGACTGAAAACCATTGAGCAAAAAGAAAGTATGGTAGCTCTATTTTCCGAGGGAATTCTTTTATTGATGTAGTTGCTGGAAACAACATAAAGAACTCCATCAGCGATATTTGTAAGGATAAAAAAAACATAAGGTACTGTTGAAAAAGCTATTGCCCATATGCTGAAACAATTCATTATACTTAGTATGGCAAAAAGTTTTTTTTCATCAAAGATTTTTTCAAGTTTGTGAGCGAAAAAAGCACTTGTTGCACTTGCAATAGATGATAATGCCATAAAAAAACCTATACTTAAAGGATCATAGCCGATAGAAAGAAAGTAGTTCTGCAGATAAAAAAATAAAGTGGTTGTAAACATTAAAAATGCTTCAACGAAAATGATTACAAATAAAAGTTTTTTATCTTTTTTTACTATACGGAAACTTTCAAAGGCTTGTTTAAAAACATCTTTAATATTTTTGCTTCCAGAATCACTTTTGATTAAAGGTTCCTTAAAACTTAGTGATTGAAGGATAGATATGACTCCTATCATTATAGCGCCGGTATATGCATAGATGTAATTAAAATTTGAAAGATATCCGCCCAAAATATATGCACCAAACATCGCTCCTTGGGTAATAACTTCATTGTACCCTGATATCTTAGTAAAATACTTTTCATTTCCATTTTCTTTAAGGGAATCGTAAACAAGTGCTTCACCTGCTCCTGATTCCATAGTATAAGAAAGAGCACATATTCCCATTGCACATGCAAACATAAAAAAACTGTCGGAAAAAAGTATTATTAAAAAGTATAGTACTGAGAATACTCTGCTTAGAGTCCGGCTGACTTTTCTTCCAAAAATATCTGCAATTGCCCCTGTTGGCACTTCCATTGCAAAAGAAGTGATATGAAATATACTCTCAAGCATGCCAAGTTCTATAAGAGTCATTCCTTTTGATGCAAGATAAATCATCCATATGCTGCTTGTAAGATTAAAGTTGTACAAAAATGTGAATAAATAATTTCTCTGAATATTTTTTCTTAACTCTGCCGCATAGTTCATTTTTTTCAACTCCTTATTTTTTTTAACTTCCGTCGAAAAAATGAACTTTTGACCCAAAATATCTAAGCGAAAAAATTGTTTTCATACGTGTACCTCCTGTTTTTTGGGTATAGTCCCCCAAGGTAAGTATATTATACCATTGTACACATAAGGAGTGATAGATATATATAAGGTATTTATTGTTGAAGATAATTTAAAGGCTCTTAAGGAGCTTGAGATTCTTTTGAAACGTTATGGTTTTGAGATTGTCTGTGCAAAGGATTTTTCGGATATTCCGCAGCAGATTCAGAATATAAAACCTCATCTTATTCTTTTAGATATAAATCTTCCGCAATATGACGGATTTTTTATATGCCAGAACATACGTGCAGTTTCAAAAGTTCCCATAATTATTGTGACTGCAAGGGACAGCGATGTTGATACTATAATGGGGATACGACTTGGAGCGGACGACTACATAAAAAAGCCATATTCACCGGAAATACTTGTTGTTAAGGTTCAGGCAGTTCTCAGAAGAGTCTATGAAATGGCATCTACTGATGAGTCGTGTATGAAGTACAGGGGTCTTTTTTTTGATCTGAAGGATTACTCTTTGAAGTATGAGGATAAAACCGTAGAACTTACAAAAAATGAAGTTAAAATACTGTTTTTACTTATGAGTAAAGCCGGAAGGATAGTTACTAGAGATGAACTTATATATGAACTTTGGAATAACGACGAGTTTATAGATGACAACACTCTTACAGTAAATATTACCAGATTAAGGAAAAAGTTAGAAAGCTTGGATTCGTGTGTCGTAATAGAGACCAAGAAAGGAGTCGGATATATATTAAAATGAAGTTCAGAGAGTATATAAAGGAGTATGAACTATTTATTTTTTTTGAACTGCTCGGATTAATAATAATTGATATCTATCTATTTCTTATAAATACATTTTTTCAACTTATTATCATAATAGATATTATTTATCTTTTATCTCCTCTTCTTTTTATGATATATAACTTTCATAAAAAGAAAGAGTACTATTCTACGATCTACCGTACAATGGATAATCTTGAGAAAAAGTACTTTATCAGTGAGTTTATGGCAAATGAGTCCTTTATCAGTCTTGAAAATGAAATAATGAAAGATATTCTTAACACGATGTTCCTTTCAATGTACGAAGATATAAAAAATTCCAAAGAAAAGCAATTAGACTATCAGGAATTTCTTGAAATATGGATACATGAAGTAAAAAATCCATTGCTGACACTTAAACTTATTGTCGCAAACAATAAAACCAAAGTAAACAAAAGTATCCTGGAAGAGTTGGAAAAGATTGAAAATCTTTTGGAACAGATCCTTTACTATTCACGATACGAAAACCTTGAAAATGACTATGTAATAAAAGAGACTCTAATAGAAGATTTTGTCAAAAATGCCATAAAAAAACATTCCAGACAGATAATAGAAAATAATATAAAAATACAGCTCTCAAATCTTGATAATATAGTTAAAACTGATTCAAAATGGATGGAGTTCGTATGTAGCCAGATTATTTCAAACAGTATAAAATATGTCAAGGATAATCCGGAGATAAAGATATTCGCTTTTGAAGATAATAACTCTGTTGCACTTGTTTTTGAAGATAACGGTATAGGAATCAAATCTAAGGATCTCAGTCGGTTGTTCTCAAAAAACTTTACTGGTTATAACGGAAGACTGGAAAAGGGTTCTACCGGATTTGGACTATACATAATAAACAGAATAGTGCATAAGCTTGGCCATGAAATCACAGTAGATTCTCAGGAAGGAAGTTATACAAAAATAGAAGTGAAGTTTTCTAAAGCAGTTCACAAATGGTGACTGCTTTTTTATTATAAAAGCTAAGAAGTCTATCTTACAAAACAGTAAGAAAGGTGAAAGATTGGAAAATTAACTTTTCCAATGTAACATACTAAAATATTTCTAGGAGGTGGATGAATATGAAAAACATTCTTAAAATAGAAAAGCTAGAAAAGATTTATGGGTTGAGGGGGAACGTCTACAAAGCTCTTGATGGAGTAAGCTTTGATGTATATGAAGGGGAGTTTCTTGGGATAATGGGACCCAGCGGAGCCGGCAAATCTACTCTTCTGAATATCATATCGACTATTGATAAACCCACAAGCGGCAGCGTTGTAATTAACGGACAAAATATTGTCAATATGAAAAAGAATGAACTCTCTAAATTCAGAAGAGATAAGCTAGGATTTGTCTTTCAAGAGTACAATCTTCTGGATACACTTACTGTAAAAGAAAATATTGCGTTACCTCTTTCTTTGGCCAATGTCTCTTACAGAGAAATAAACCGCAGGGTTAAAGAGGTAGCTAATAATCTTGAAATTGTAGACATACTTGATAAGTTTCCTTATGAGATTTCCGGAGGTCAAAGGCAGAGAGCGGCGGCGGCTAGGGCTATTATTGCAGACCCTGCACTTATTCTTGCTGATGAGCCTACAGGTGCTCTTGACTCCCGTTCATCAGAAACTCTTTTAAGCACACTCAAAAACATAAACGAAAACATGAACGTTACTGTGCTTATGGTAACTCATGACCCATTTGCTGCTAGTTACTGCAAAAGAATTCTTTTTATAAAAGATGGAAGAATATTCAATGAAATAGTAAAAGGCGAAGATGAAAGAAAAAATTTTTTTACAAGAATTCTTGATGTGCTGGCTGTTCTGGAAGGAGACATAGGAAATGTTATTTAAGCTTATAAAAAGAAATATAAGAAGAAGTTTCAGAGATTATGTAATATATTTTGGCACTCTGATACTATCAATTGCAATTTTTTATGTGTTCAACTCTCTTGATAGCCAGCCCGCATGGTCGGGAGATGAGTATCCTCAGGCTAAAATTGTTATTTCATCTTTAATGGGAGGTCTTTCGTTTATAATATCTTTTATTGTTGGATTTCTTATTCTTTATGCCAACAACTACATTATAAAAAGAAGAAAAAAAGAGATAGGTCTGTATATGCTTTTAGGAATGAGCCAAAAAAAAGTTTCATTCATGTTGCTTTCAGAGACAATTATAATTGGATTTCTTTCATACGTGGTTGGTATAATTATTGGCATATTTGTTTCACAGATTTTTTCGCTTATAACGATGAAATTTTTTGATATAGCAATAAATAAAATTGAATTTGTGCTTTCATATCCTGCAGTAATAAAAACTCTGATCTTTTATGGTATTACATTTTCTCTTGTAGCTGTTTTTGGATCATTTGGAGTATCAAGATTTAAACTCATAGATCTACTTATGGGAGAAAGAAAAAACGAAGAGTTTAAGATACGTAACAAGACAGTGGTTGCAATTATTTTTGTTTTGTCGTGCATAGATCTTTTTCTTACATATTATTTTGCCGACTATGTCGCAAGGAGGCTTTTGGTAAGTCCTCAGTCAATATTTGCAATAATATTTGGTGGATCATTAGGAACATACGGGCTTTTTTATTCTGGTTTTTCAATGATATTTGGAGTAATAAAAAGTATGAGGAAGTTTTATTTTTCAAAAATTAACGCTTTTCTTTCAAGGCAACTTCTGAACAGGTTTAATACGGATATGGGAATGCTTGCAACGCTGACGGTTCTTTTTACATTAACGCTAAGTGTTTTTATATCGGGACTAGGATTGAAAAATTATATAGAAAGCAGTGTAGAGAGCAATTCTCCATTTTCATTCAATATTACCGTATATGAAAATGCCGAAAAAATAAAACAGGAGTTTGATGAAGCTGCTTACAGACTTGGCAAAGACTATCTTAAAGATTCATTAATGGTTAGATCATTCAAGAGTGATATAAAGATTAAAAGTATAAGCTCGGACAAAGAGTACTCTGGAAACAGCGAACTTTTACGTAACTATTTAAATGATAATTTTTATATTATGCTTCAGAGTGATTTTAGCAAGCTTATTAAAGCGAAGAATATAGGAGAAGAAGAGCTTACAGGCAACGAAGCACTATTATATGTACCTGATGGTAGCAAGGATTTAAAAGAGTATCTTGAAAATGAATTATCTTTTAACAGAAAACTTTTTCTTGGAGATAGTCAGATTGAGATCAAAAAAGTATTTCCGCAACATAAAATAGGTAATTTTATGGTCTTTGGAAGCTGTGCGCTGATTGTACCGGACAAATTTGATTATATTACCCAGGGATATAAAACTATATGGAATATTAATTTTAATTTTAAGACTGGCTATCCTTCCGAAATAGATAAAGAGTTTCAAAAAATATCAGATCAGTATGAGTTAAGGATGAATACTCTCAAAGAAGCAAAAGCTAACGCTTCAATGTCAAGAGTTCTTGTGATATTTGTAATTCTTTATTTAGGCATAACTCTGCTTATCGCAAGTGCTGCTGTTATGGCACTTAAAGAACTAACCGGAGCTATAGACAGCAAAAAAAACTATCAGATGCTTTCCAAACTAGGGGCAGACGACAGGCTTATAAAAGGAACCATAAAGAAACATATGAGATTTTATTTTTTTATTCCGCTTCTTGTGGCATTCTTTCATAATATTTTTGCAGTAAACTTTATTACTAAGTTTCTAAATGCTTTTAATGCTCAGAACACTTTTTTGATTACTCTTATTGCTATGGGAGTCTTTCTGGGGGTGTACCTGATTTATTACTACATAACTAGCAGGATGGCCATACGTATAATAGTTAAAGAGGAATAAAATGTCAAAATCTTTTCTAAAAAAATACGGTGCTGAAAAGCACCGTATTAAGCTTACTGATTAAGTTTTTTCTGAATCTCAAGAACTATAGCCTGCGAAGTAGCAAGATTTGTTGCAAGAGGAATATTGTGAACATCACATACACGGAGCAGTGCCGAGACATCGGGCTCATGGGGTTGGGCAGTAAGCGGATCACGTAAAAAAATAACAAAATCAATTTCACCCGAAACAATCATAGCTCCTATCTGTAGATCTCCACCGTAAGGACCTGACTCAAAAGTTCTTATCGTCTCAAGACCTATTTTTTCTTTAAGAATTGATCCGGTGGTTTTAGTGCAGAAAAGTTCACATTTACAAAATACATCCTTCCATTCACGTACAAACATAGCCAAATCAATTTTCTTTTTGTCATGGGCAATAAGAGCGACTTTTATCATTGAACATCACCTATATTTCTGTGTTTGAAAGAGCCGCAACAAGTTTTACTGTATTTTCAACATCATCCATGCTGACCATTTCGTTGGGAGAATGGACATATCTTGTTGCTATTGAGATTGTACCTGAAGGAATACCGGACTTAGTACGTTGATAACTGGCAGCATTCGTTCCTCCAAAAAGAAGAACTTCAAACTGGAAAGGAATCATGTTTGACTGAGCGGCCTGCTTAAGTTTATTTACTACACTAATATCACTTACACTGGCGGCATCTTTGATCTTTATGCAAGGTCCTTTTCCTAGTTCCATACTTATACGCTTAAGTGCTTTTGGAGTATCTCCTGCAGCAGTAACGTCTACAGCAACAGCCATATCAATATCATAATTGAAACCGGCAACGCTCGAACCTACTAATCCAACCTCTTCCTGTACCGTAAATGCATAAATAATGTTATTCAGACTGTCTTTCGTATTTCTGATGCTTTCTATAAGTACGGCACATGCAACCCTGTCATCCATGGCTTTGGAGACAATCCTATCTCCAAGGTCTGCAAAGCAAACAGCATATGTACCGAAAGTTCCTATAGGTGCAAACTCCTCGGCTTGTGTTCTACAGGAAAAGCCCAGATCAAGAAAAAGGTTTTCAAATGAAAGATTTTTTGAATTGTTTTTAAGATCTTCCATAGTTTCACCTTCAACTCCAAGCACTCCAGTCCTGTTTTTAAACTGTACTCTGCATCCAATAAGAGTTTGAGGATCAACACCTCCAACAGCTTCAACTTTATAAAATCCTTTGTCAGTAATATGAGTTATTACAAGACCTATTTCATCCATATGAGCATCGAAAAGAATAGTTTTTCCCGATCTTCCTTTTTTAAAAGCAATTAAATTTCCAATTTTGTCAATCTTATAATCATCAACATAATCTTTTATCTGTGAAATAATAAAGTTCCTTACCTCATCTTCCCGTCCACTTGGAGAATATATTTCTGTTATATTCTTAATTAGTTCTTTCATTATTTTAAAATCCTCCCTTCAACAGATATTATTTTTATAAGTTCAACGACTGAATTATAGTCATTTTTGTTTATTATACTGTTTGCTGAATGAATATAACGGCAAGGAGTCGATATTACAGCACAAGGAATACCGTCTACTGTTTTTGTAAGTCTTGCCGCATCTGTACCTCCAGCGGTTCTCATTTTAAACTGATGCTTTATATTGTTCTTTTTCGATGTCTCTACAAGATATTCAAATATTCTTTTGTCAAGAACAACTCCACTGTGCATGAATGTAAGAACTGCTCCGTCCCCCAGATGAGTCGCCCAGCTGGTTTTTTCAAGTTCGGGATTATCCCCGGCTGTTGTTCCTTCTAAAATAACCGCAGCATCCGGCTGTATAGAAAAACCAGCTACACTGCTTCCTCTAAGACCAGTTTCTTCTTGTACAACAAAAGCAAAGTAGGTATCATAAAATGGCTTTTTCGATTCCGAGTCAAAAAAATCAATCAGATCCATCATGGCGCTGCAGCCACACCTGTCGTCAAAAGCTTTGCATACGGCATACTCATTATTTTCATAGTACTTAACGTCAAAAGTGACCATATCACCGATCTTTACTTTTAATTTAGCCTCATCTTTATTTTTAAATCCGGCGTATAACTTAATTGAATCGTATCCGGCCACAGCCGTAAGATTGTGGTCAAGATGAATAGGAGTTGAGTTTATTATTGCAACTATCTCGTCATTTATCTTAAGCCTTTGAGCTTTTAATACTC
>CALMRR010000463.1 GCA_937871925.1 uncultured Petrotoga sp. | reverse complement strand
GCGGTTCTCTCTTGTTCCTTCATATACTCCGCATGTATCCTGCTTAAGCAGTATCCTTTCTATATCGCTTACAGCACTTTCACGTGTTACAGCAGGCATCTGCTGCATTACTGAACGGTATCTTCCTATACTGTCGGTTGCTATTATCATGATATTTTCATCCTGTCCTAAGTTGTAGAACCGTGCTGTCTTTATAGCAGCAATAAGGTTTGCAACACCTGATATTCCAAAGTTCTGTGATATCATGCGGGCATTTGACTCACCTGCTGTCTGCACAAGATATGGAAAAACGGCCTCATCTGTAAAGTCCTTGAGTATTTTTTTGCTATCCGTATCGTCAACTAAAACCACAGCATCTGTATTCATTACATTATGTATCCAGGTTACATGCTTGTCTCCTATTCCCTGGATATCGTGATCTCCGTAGCCATTAAGCGATATGGTAGGACACTGAACCGGCTCCATTGCAACACATTTACAGTCTGCAAACTCTTGCTTTACCCTGTCTGCGCTTGCCAGAGTGCCGGCTGATCCGACTCCAAGAACTACAGCGGCAATTTTCTGGTTTCCTATCTTATTTTCCCTTACCAGTTCAATCATCGAATTTCCGGTTACATACCAGTGGAAACGGTAATTTCCAAACTCCTCAAACTGATTAAGAACTCTAACATGCTCCCTGTCTGCATTGTAAAGCTCTTTACTTTTATCGTATATCTCCTTCACATTGGACTCACAGCCCGGTGTAGCTACTGCTTTTGCACCATATGACCTTATGATTTCAAACCTTTCCCGGCTCATCTTTTCCGGGAGAAGTACTATGGAATCATAGTTCATGCGTGACCCTACCCACGCACCGCCAATCCCGTAATTCCCTGTCGAGGGCCATACAAGGGTGTGAACGGCCGGATCTACTTCCCCGGTAACTGTCTTTTCAGCAAGAATAGCATACGTTGCTCCTACTTTATGGCTTTCAGACGGAAAATCTTTTGCATACATTACCACAATATTTGCTTTTATACCTGTAAGCTCATGCGGAACCTCAAAAAAATAGAAGTGATTATCTATATCTCTCCACGTTATGTTGTAAAGATTTATAGGATGCAATGGGTCTTCCGTTCTTTTTCTCCATGCTGTTCTCCTAACTGTTTCTTCTATCTTCCACGGATGAAGCATCTCTTCAAAGGTTGGCCCTATCACAGGAATTTTCTCCATTTTCCACCCCCGTATTTAGAATTTGAAAAGTATTATTCAGTACTAATATTATATTACTTTTTCTTTTAAAAGCAAAGGGCAAAAATGAATTTTTTTAACTTCTTTTCATATCTTAGTCATAAAAAAGATAAATTAAGTATCTTATAGTTATAAACTATGTATCTAATTAATATTTGAGTTCTTTTTTTAATTACAGTATTTGGTTTTATATAAAAAATATGTTATTATTATATTACTTATTTTTACGGTTTGTGAATGGAGGTGGGGCATGCCTGCAAGTATATCTGATCCTGTTGTAAGAACTGATTTTGAAGAAAAAATTTCTGCTATGTCCAGATATGTTGACGATTTGACTTTTAAGGACATGCTTTATGCCAAGACCGTCCGTTCTCAAAGGACACGGGCAAAAATTAAAAATATTACGGTTCCTTATCTTGACGACGGATACTTTACAGTCGATCATACAGATATTCCGGCATCCAATATAGTAAAAGAGATACTTGATGACCAACCTTTTTTGCAAACGGCGAAGTAAACTTTATAGGAGAGCCCATAATGCTTATTGTGGGAACCGATCCCCATAAAGTAGCTGAACTGGCTGAAAAGGTCGTTATTGATTACGAAGATCTTACCCCCGTTCTTTCTTATGAAGATTCGCTCCGGAAGGATATTATACCCATATATGGTTTGGACAACTGTTTTGCTGAGTATGAGTTATGCAGAGGAAATGCTAAAAAAGCTTTCGCTCAAGCAGAAAAAGTAGTTG
>CALMRR010000462.1 GCA_937871925.1 uncultured Petrotoga sp. | reverse complement strand
AGCAGAAAAACAGCCTCAGGCTGAGAAATAAGGCAGAGGAGGCTATTATTGTGAAAAGAACAGTTTTTATACTTATTCTGATAGCACTTCTTGTGTTGTTAGGAGTTTGGATGTTTGTCCTTGGAAGACAGCGTACAGTTGTTATGAGAAATGAAGATATTGATAGGCATGGTATCACATATGAAGCCGCACAGATTGTAGGAATTTCTTTTGACGGAGCTGCGGAAACAGAAATCACATATGACGATGCTGCCGTATTTTATCTGCTAGGCTCTTCACATAAGTTAAAACTAAGAGTTGCCGATGAGGACGGAAATACTTTGCGTGTTGTTGAAAAAACTATAAAGCTTGATCTTTCAAAGAACATAACTGTTGATATTCCGGAGCTTTTGGAAAACAAGGAAGAAGTGATAAAGCTTACCGGAAAGATGTGGTGAAATTATTCCAGAGCCTGAGTAATGATCAGGCTCTGGATTTTTTTAAGTAAGGATGACCTGCATTCCAAACATTTTTCTTCTCTTTTTTCTATCTTTCGCAGCTACAAGCCGTATTATAACATTCTGTTCTGTCATAAGTAAACATCCTCTCTTCTATGTTTTAAAAGAGGTAGTTTGGATCTTATTTCTGATATAAGCTCAAGGTCAAGCTCAACATTCAAGATTCCGTTTTCATACTCCAGGGAGCCTAATACCTTTCCCCATGGGTCTATGGCCATTGAATGTCCGTACGAATGATAAGTAAAGGAGGAGTTTAAGGCAGTTGAGCAGGCGCATACAAAAAGCTGGTTATCCAATGCTCTGCTCCTCATAGTCAACTCCCAGTGTGCCGGACCGGTTATGTTATTGAAGGCAGCAGGAATAAAAACTATCTGTGCCCCCATAAGGGCCATCTTTCTCGTAAGTTCAGGAAATCTTGCATCATAGCATATACAAACGCCTATCGGACAAATATCTGTATCGATAACCGTTGCTGAGTTTCCCGGCGAAAGCACTATGGACTCTTTAAAAGTAACCTCATCGCCTTCTCTTCGAAGGTTTACATCAAAAAGATGTACTTTACGGTGTTTACCAATGATCTTCCCTTCTTTGGAAAATATAAAAGATGTGTTAAATATCTTTCCACTATCGTTTTCGGGAATAGAGCCTCCTATAAGAACGGTAGAGTATTCCTTTGCAAGAGATGAAAGATATTTAATCGTTATGCCGGAATCTTCTGATTCTGAAAAATCTTTAAAACAGCTTATATCGTAAGGACAGTTAAACATTTCTCCGAGAACGGTGAAGTCAGGAGAAAAATCTTTTATTTTTTTCATCTGTTCAGATAAGTTTGAAAGGTTACTTTCTTTTCTGTCAGAAACATCAAGCTGTAGAATTGACACGTGTACATTTTTCATAAATACCTCCTATAAAGCCGGCTTTAGGTTGAATATTGCATAAAACCGTCAAATCTGTGTAAAGTAGGCTATAAATACCTGCACATTCCCTAAAAAATGTTTTTTGAAAAAAGCTTTTAAGTTGATATAATTATAGCATGAAAAATATTTCATAAAATAGGGGGAGTAGTATGAAAACCATACCCAGCGATATTGAGATTGCCCAAAGCTGCAAAATGAAGGATATACACACCATCGCAGCCCAAGCCTGTATACTCGAAAATGAGATAGAGCCGTACGGAAAGTATAAAGCAAAACTTTCGCTTGATATACTTAAGAGGCTGAGCAGCAAGCCGGATGGAAAATTAGTGCTTGTAAGTGCTATAACTCCTACTCCTGCGGGAGAAGGAAAATCTACGACTACGGTTGG
>CALMRR010000461.1 GCA_937871925.1 uncultured Petrotoga sp. | reverse complement strand
GGCGAAGCGGTAAAACAGAACGAAGAAGGAGCAGAGATACTGGATGTAAATGCTGGGCTGCCGGGAATTGAAGAAAAAACAGTTTTGCCGCATATTATCAGACAGATACAGAAGGTTTGCGATATTCCACTTCAGATAGACAGTTCAGATTATGAAACTATGGAGAATGCTGCCAGGGTCTATAACGGAAAAGCGGTTATCAATTCAGTAAACGGCAAGGCAGAATCTATGGAAAAGGTATTCCCGATAGCCAAAAAATATGGCTGCTGTGTGATAGGGCTTACGCTTGATGAAAATGGAATACCAAAAACTGCAGAGAAAAGAGTTGAAATTGCACAAAAGATAGTCAGTACAGCTCAAGAGTACGGCATACCTAAAAAGAATATTCTGATTGACTGCCTGGTTCTTACAGCAAGTGCCGAGCAGGAGAATATAATCCAGACTCTTAAAGCTTTGAGGGATGTGAAATATAAGCTCAATGTAAAAACTGTCCTTGGGGTAAGCAATGTTTCTTATGGACTTCCCTCAAGAGAACTTCTTAATAAGACTTTTTTTGTAATGGCGATGAGTTATGGCCTGGACTGTGCAATAGTTAATACCGGTAATGTTGAAATGATGGGTGTTTATGACGCATTCAATGTTCTGAGCGCAAAAGACTTGGGTTCCGGCAAGTACATAAAAAAATATGCACAGCAGAAGGCTGAACTCCCTGCAGATAAGCAGGAAAATCAATTTGGTCTTGAGTATGTGCTTTCGAAAGGACTCAAGGGAAGTATAAGGGAGAGTACACTGGCAGAGCTTAATAAAAGGACGCCTATGCAGATTATAGATGAAATCATCTCACCGCTTCTTCAGACGGTTGGAAAAAAATATGAAAATGCAGAACTCTTTCTTCCGCAGCTTATGCAGACTGCGGAGGCTGTAAAAGCTGCATTTGAAGTGCTTAAGGATCATATGAAGGCTAACGGGCAGATGCTGAAAAAAGGAAAAATACTTCTTGCCACAGTCAGAGGTGATATACACGATATAGGCAAGAACATTGTGAAGGTTGTGCTGGAAAACCATGGGTATGAGGTTATAGATCTGGGGAAGGATGTTTCAG
>CALMRR010000460.1 GCA_937871925.1 uncultured Petrotoga sp. | reverse complement strand
GCAAGAACCAGAGGACTGGGAGAAGTCAAATGCTCTCTCGACAGTGCAAGCAACACTTCCGGCGGAATCAGCATGTTAGATCAAAACAAACTCAACGACCAGAACATATACACCGTAAAATTCCATTTTCAAAATATATCAGATCTTGTTATTTCAGCAGTCGGAGGAGAGGGAACACTTGACTACATTCCCGGCTCCACTATAATGGGATACTTTGCCAACAGCTACATACAGAAGAAAAAAATGGACAAACAAAAAGCATACAAAGACAAGAACTTTAACGAACTTTTCATCTCAGGAAAGGTAATATTCTCAAACGCTTACATATCCGACGAAAAAGGCAACACCTATCTTCCGTGCCCCAGAACCGTTGTAAAACAAAAAGACGGAGAAAAAGTATACAATAAAGCCTCAGACAACATAGAAGAACAGGTAAGAAACATGGATGCAACATACATATCCTTTCAGCCCAACGGGACACACTACAAAAAACAAACAGAAAAAGCTGTTCACTTTCACCATCAAAGACCGAAAGACAGAAGCATAGGCCATGCAACAGAAAACGAAGGCGTGTTTTTCCAGTATGAAACCATAAAAGAAGGACAGTACTTTGTTTCAAGCATAACAGCAACAGGCGCAAACCTTAAAAAACTGCTTGATACTATTCCCAACAACAAAACCATATCCGTTGGAAAATCCCGTTCATCACAGTACGGGAACCTAAAAATAACCAAAACTGAAATAACCAACAATACCCCACTGACCCTTAAAAACAATCAAGAATACGTTCTTGCACTTACCTCCGCTCTTATAAACACAAACGAAAACAACGATTACACAACAACGCCACAACAGCTAAAAACAGAACTGGAACCGATCATAGGAAAGTTCGAAATAATGGGCACATACCTTAAGTTTGCTGAAACATCAGTATACAATGCCGTTTCAAAAACAAGCTCCATTAGATACAATACCCTGGACAGATCAACAGCCATAAAAATAAAGATGAACCAGGATAAAACCATCAATACCGATACACTCTGGGCAGGACTGATGAATAATATGGGATTTGGACAGATAAAAGTACTGAATGCAAACATGGGCAACATACAACTAATCAACTATGAACCTTTACCTGCAGCAAATCCGCAGATTAATTTCACCCAAAGCATCTACAAAACCATACAGGAAAAAACGGTTATCAGCCACATAAAAGTCATAGCTGCAAGTGAAGCATCCAAAAAAGCCAAGACAGTCAACTCCACTTCAGTTAACCAGATCATACAGTTCGTAAAAATATCCCAAACCTACCAAGAGATAATGGACAAAATAAACACCATAAAGATTACAGATAAGAAAAACGAGTGCCTAAGTCTTATAAAAGAACCCGGAAAGTTTAAAACCGAAATATTTGAAAAACTACCAATATACCAGCAGCTTGATCCGGCTCTTAAGGCAGATATAAACAAGTTTTACATGCACTACATAAAAGCATACCTTATGCAAATAAAGTATGAACTCAGGAAGGTGAGCTGAAAATGAGTAAAATTATTAAGAGAATATATATAAAAACCACAGCAGTACTTGAATCGCCCGCCATAATAACGGCAGGCGAGGACTTCAATACAGACAAAGACATAAACATAGACAAAAAAGGAAACGCTTTAATACAAGGAACAGCAATTGCTGGAATATTTAGACAGTACCTTGCCGGAGAACGCCAGATAAAAGACGAGCCACAAGAACTGAAAGAACTTTTCGGCAACGACCACAACAAAACAACCGACTCAACTCTAAGCAACATTTACATATCAGATGCTTACATAACCACACCGAAAGTTGGAAAACGCGACGGTGTAAAACTTGAATTATTTAGCAAAATAGCCT
>CALMRR010000459.1 GCA_937871925.1 uncultured Petrotoga sp. | reverse complement strand
AAAAAAAGATGGCTTTCGCCATCTTTAAGCATTTTAGAACTGTCTTATGTATAAGAGAACATCGGCTAGTTTCTCTATCTTTATCTTTTCTGTCAGTTCCTCTGCCGAATAAATATCGTTATCTCTTATCACCTGAGTATCACTTTCGTATGTTTTTTTCATATCAGCACCTCCTGCTATGAAATTATTTTCATAGTAAGTATATCCTTGTTATATTACTCACATATTTCGTTATTAAGAAGTTTGTTAACGTCTATATTACCCTTGAATGCTGATATTTTTCCTGTTTTATAAAATGATTTCAATTTAAGTTACAATAAGCGTTTGGGATTTTTTAAGTACGACTGCAGTACATCAGCTATCTTTTGGGATGCGTTTCCATCGCCGTATGGGTTCTTTATTTTAGCTATATGTGAGCACTTTTCTGTAGTCATACAATCAAGGCATAACAGAATTTCTTTTTCAGAAGTTCCTGCTAAAATAGCAGTTCCTGCTGATACTGCTTCCGTTCTTTCAGTTGTGTTTCTGAGTACAACTGTCGGTATGCCGAAGGTAGGTGCTTCTTCTTGAATACCTCCCGAATCGGTAAGTATGAAAGAACTTTCAGACATAAGGGCTATAAAATCAATATAGTCTATGGGCTGGGTTAGTATAACGTTCTTCACCCCGTCCATGTTTTTATATACAAACTCCCTGACAGTCGGGCTCATATGGACAGGAAAGAGCAGTTTATACTCGGGATTGGCTTGAAGAAACTTTTTTACTGCTCTGAAAATTTCTTCCATAGGCTTGCCATGGTTTTCTCTTCTGTGTAAAGTCATAAGAATATACTTTCCGTTTGCCACATTATACTTCTGTCTTACTGCGGTTGTATCAAACGTTTTATTTTTTTGAATCCACTTTATGGAATCTATAACTGTGTTCCCTGTAATAAATATACTCTTTTCTGTAATTCCTTCTTTAAGGAGATTATCTGCACTGACTGCAGTGGCAGCAAAGTTTATACTGGCTATCTTGGATGTAAGACGCCTGTTTATCTC
>CALMRR010000458.1 GCA_937871925.1 uncultured Petrotoga sp. | reverse complement strand
TAAGCGGCAAGATAAAAGGCATAGTATCGATAATAATACCTTTACTTATATCGGCTATGAGAAGAGCCGACGATCTGAGCATAGCGATGGAAGCCCGAGGCTACCATGGCTGGGAAGGACGTACAAGATTTAAAGTTTTTTCATGGAAGCTTTCAGATACATTTTTTCTTATCACGTTTATCGCCGTGAGTGTTCTGATAACTATTTACTGAAAATAGAAGTTCATTTTGTCTTTATCCAAAATGAATATGCTGTTGTTTGACTTTTTAAGCAGACCTTCTTCTTCCATTTCTATTATGACTCTTGAAAGGGAAGGCCGTGCCACCCCCATTACAGCAGAAATTTCTTCGAGCGTATCATTAAGTATTACCGGATTAGTTTTCTGCTGATTATAAAGCCTGAGGATATAGAAACAAAACTTTTCCTTCAAAGATTTTAAGGTACTGAGCCATAACTTTTCAGATAAAAACTCTATTCTGTTACCTATATCGGTGAGCAGGTTATCCAGGATTTTTTTATGCTTTATACACATTTCCGTGACTCTTTGCTTTTTCATGCTTATCAGTGTTGCTTTGGAAACTGCTGTTATATCAACAGGCAATGAATTGTTTTGGGCAAACAGAAAGCCTGAAGCAAGTATGAAAGGCGCCTGGAGTTTCTCCACCTGAACAGCTTTGCCGTTAAAATCTACCATCTCTGTCTTGACATCACCATAGAGGAGTATCATCAGATCTTCTATTTTTTCACCCCTGAACTTTATAACCCTTCCAGGTTCATAAGAACTGTAGATAAACCTGCTTTCCTCAAAAATATCGATTAGCTCACCCGTGTCAATACCATTGAAGAGACTTAATTTCGATATCTGGAGAATATCCGGATGCATCTGCTGTCACCTCCGTAACAATTGTTACCGACTTTCCTTCTCTCTTTCATTATACTTAAAATGAACTGAAAATAAAAATAAAGAGGTGAAAGTATGAGCGAGCTTTTCAATAAAAAAGAGTACCTTAAAAACCTTATACTCAGGGTAAAGGATGATGGAAACGATACCCAGGATATCAAAAAAGAGCTTAAAAAAACCATAAGCGAGTTATCGCCTCTTGAGATATCTCAAGTTGAGCAAGAACTTATCGAAAACGGACAGATAGATGTTTCTACTATACAGAGTGTTTGTAACGTCCATCTGCAGATGTTTAAAGAGTATATAGAAAATGAAAGAATAGATCTTCCAGATTGGCACCCCATAAACCTTCTAATGAAGGAACATGCCTTTATGATGACAGCTGCAGACGGCATAAGAGACTGCTCTGCCAAACTCAGAGACAAAGAAAATATAAAAGATGCCATTGAGATTTTTTTAGAGCTGAACAAATTCATAAACCATCTTGCAGATATTGAAAACTACTTCCTAAAAGAAGAAAATATTTTGTTTCCTTTTATGGAAAAGTATGGCGTAAAACAGCCTCCTGCGGTGATGTGGAAAGAACACGACCAGATAAGAAAGATACGAAAAGAACTTTCCGATATGAAAAATAACAGGGACCTCACGCAGGCCAAACAGAAGCTTGAACAGCTCAGCATACAGCTGAGCGAAATAGTATCCATGCACGTATACAAAGAACACTCCGTCCTCTTTCCCACTGCCCTTAAGCTCATATCAGAAGAAGAGTGGAAGGATATACGTACACAGTTTGATGAAATCGGATATGCAGGATATACTCCAGATAAGTTTTCTTTCGTATCCAGTCAAGATACTTCCATAACAAATGATTCTATAAAACTTCCGAGCGGCGAACTCAGTCTCAAGCAGCTGATAGGAATATTTGACACACTCCCCGTCGACATAACTTTCATTGACAGCCAAGACAGCGTACGGTACTTCAGCGAAAGCAAAGACAGAATTTTTGTCAGGTCCAGAGCCATAATCGGCAGACACGTACAGAACTGCCACCCCGAAAAAAGTGTTCATATAGTAAATCAGATTCTCAGTGATTTCAAATCCAACAAACGTGACAGTGCCGACTTTTGGCTTAACATAGGGGAAAAAACCATTTACATACGTTACTTTGCCGTACGGGATACTCAAGGACAGTACCTTGGAACCCTCGAAGTAACCCAGGATATTGCCCCAATAAAAAAGATTTCCGGTGAAAAAAGAATCTATTCACACGAGTAAAAATTTTCTTGAACCGTTACTTTGCAGTACTTTCATAATGGAAATCGTATACTTTATCAAACATATCCCTGCAGCTCATCCTGTGCGTGATCATAACCACTGAAAGTTTTGGATATGCTGTGATGATGTTTTGAAGTATTTCCTTTTCCATATCTTCATCAACAGAGGAAAGAACCTCATCAAGGAGAATAATTTCAGGATTTTTCAAAAGTGCCTGGGCAAGGTTCAGCCTTGCCTTTTCTCCTCCTGATATGGTTTCCTTGCTTATCTTTTTGCCATCCTTCCTATCACTGTAAAACTTTTCAAGATGTACTATCCTCATTATATCCTCAACCTTATTCACATCGGTGTAGGGTTTTCCGAAAAAAAGATTTTCTTCAAGAGTACCGTCAAAAACTATTCTGTCTTGGTTGAGAAGTATTATTTTATCCCTCAGATACTTAAGTGAGATATTTTTTTGCTCTGTACCAGAAACTTTTATTGATCCTCCGTAATCCTGCAGTATCCCTGTCAGACAGTTAAAAAAAGTACTCTTTCCTATACCGCTTTCCCCGGTTATCAGTATCTTTTCACCCTTACCTATACTGATATCCGGTATCTGAACAGTTTTTCCTTTAAATCCATACGAAACACCGTTTGTTTGAACGTCAAACCCATTAAGCTCTTTTATGTTTCCACAGTCTTCGTTTTCAAGACTCAAAATGCTGTTTATAAGCTGCATATAGGGCTTCATCCCGAAGAAGGATAGTATGAAACTGTACAGATCTTTGGTTGCACTTACAAAAAGAGGAATGAATGTATACAGTATTACCATGTCGCCACTGCCCAGATTGAACTCCTTTACAAAGTTTATTCCTAAAA
>CALMRR010000457.1 GCA_937871925.1 uncultured Petrotoga sp. | reverse complement strand
TACACATTTTATAGTGCTGATAATGTGCTTAAAAAAGGCTTATTTGCATGTTTCAATTTTTACGGAAACTATGAAAAGCTTATAAAAGCTTATGAATGGGTGTTTTTAATATGGCCGTTGCAAAACAGCATAAAGTTCAAAAATGCGCCGGCATATGAGTTTTACGGAAAGAGCCGTAGCCATGGTAATCATATTGAAATAAGAGTTCCTATAGAAGTATAAATTCCGCATTATTTTTGAGGATGCGGAATTTTTTTTCAGCAATTTTGGATAAGAATTTTTTTTAAAAATAAGGCATACTTTTTAAGGGTGATAAAAATGGAGAAAATAATAATAAGACAGGGGATAAGCCCTAAGGATAGATTTCGGGCCGGAATGTTGTTTATAGAAGCTTTTTATGGAAAGTTCAGACATATTATAAAAAATGAGAGTACTTTTTTGAATCTTATAGGCAGCGGATTGAATCTTAATTATTGCATTTCAGCATATAATGAAGGAAAATTATTGGGTATATGCGGATTTCAGTATGGAAAGCACAGATTTGTGAATTTCAGATTTTCAGATTTTATAAAGAGGTTTGGAATTTTTAAAGGTATCGCTAAGTGTTTTTTGTGTCGGTTTTACTACCGAAAACATAAGGATAGACAGCTTTTGATGGATGGGATAACGGTTGAAAAGTCCGCAAGGGGTTTGGGGATAGGAAGAAGGATGATTGAAACTCTTTTTTATTACGCGTCTGCTATGAAATTCAAAAACATAAGGCTTGATGTTATAGATACTAATACAAATGCACGTAAGCTCTATGAAAAACTTGGATTTAAAGCTGTAAGAACAAAAAAATCACTTTTTTATAATGATATGGGGTTCAGCAGCATAACCACAATGATTAAAGAAGTAAACTGAGCTGGAGGAGTATATGCAGATTAAAAACAAAGTAATGCTTGTAACAGGTGCCGGATCTGGGATCGGGCAGGCACTGGCAGTTTCTGCCGCCAGTGAGGGAGCTAGCGTTGTTCTGTGTGACATAGATTCAAAAGGTCTTGAAGAAAGCTTCTCCATTATAAACAAACATTATCCT
>CALMRR010000456.1 GCA_937871925.1 uncultured Petrotoga sp. | reverse complement strand
TAAAAGGCTTAAGTTCAAATGTTCTTTTATGGTATACTTTGCTTCTCCCATAGAAGAATTAATGGATTGTGTATCGAATGCTTTTTCTGAAAAAGAGCTTTTTAGGATAGAAAATAATCTGTTTAGGCTGAAAAGTCATGTTATTCTTAAAACTGAAGTGAAGTCACCAATTATGGTAAAAACAGTTTCACCTATAACCGTTTATAGTACTATAACGCTTCCCAACAAAAATAAGTATACACATTACTTTTCACCTTATTCAGACAACTTCAGAAATCTTATAAGTGAAAATATAAAACGAAAAGCTTCTGTTTTAGGTATAAACTATTCAGAAGACAGTACGTTTGATATATCTCCATACGGAGTAACCGAAAAGAACGAGAAGCTCCTTTTTTATAAAGGAATAATAATAAAAGGCTGGACAGGATACTTTGTGCTTTCAGGAAATAAAAATCTTATCCGTCTTGCTTTTGATTCCGGATTAGGAGCAAAGAACTCTCAGGGATTTGGTATGATTATTCCTGCTGACTATAATCAGGCATATGAAGCCATTGATAAAAGCGATGATTTTATTTTAACAGATGACTATAAAACTCATGAAATGTATGAAAAAGAAGCTTTCTCAAATACAGTCATATAAATACTTTTACGTACAAAATCTTTGTCTAATATCATAAAGGAGTAGATAAGTATGATAAAAAATGCAGTCTACGCTCAATCTGGCGGTGTAACAAGTGTTATTAATGCTTCAGCATACGGAGTTATAAAAAAATGTTTTTCGTGTAGAGAAATTGGTAAGGTTTATGTAGGTCTCAATGGCATAAACGGTATAATTGATGATGATCTTGCGGACATGGACTGTGAAGAGCCTTATGAAATTGATCTTTTAAAAACCACTCCTGCTAGTGCTTTTGGCTCGTGCAGGCGTAAGCTTTCCGAATCTCGTGAAGATGAATTTAAAAAGATATTTGAGGTTTTTTCAAAGTACAATATAGGATATTTTTTCTATAATGGTGGAAACGATTCCATGGATACTGCAAATAAAATTTATAATTACTCAAAAAAAATAGGATTTGATCTTAAAGTTATAGGAATTCCAAAAACAATTGATAACGATCTTTACGGTACTGATCATTCTCCTGGGTACGGATCTTCAGCCAAGTATCTCGCAACAGCAATTCTTGAAGCTTCACTGGATGTGAAAAGCATGTCTGCTGATTCAACAAAAGTTTTTATTCTTGAAACAATGGGAAGACATGCAGGTTGGCTTGCCGCTTCAGCGAGTCTTGCAAGAGTAAATGCAAACTACGGACCTCATATAGTTCTTATGCCCGAAGTTCCGTTTAATAGAGAAAAGTTTATTACCAAAGTAGATAATACCGTAAGAAGGACAGGCTATTGTTCAATAGTTGTAGCTGAGGGTCTTAACGATGAGAAAGGTAATCTTGTTGCACATTTCGGAGCAACAGATAGTTTTGGAAACAAACAACTAGGTGGAGTAGGCAGCACAATATCCTCAATTATTTCAGAAGAACTTAAATTAAAAGTACATACAGCTGTTCCTGATTATCTACAGAGAAGCGGGGGACATCTTTCATGCTATACAGACGTTAATGAAGCGGTTCTTGTAGGAAGCATGGCTGTACATTATGCTTTACAAGGGAAAAACGGTTATATGGTAAGTATAAACCGTATAAGCGATGAGCCATATTATGTTACATATGATCTTGTGGATCTTTCAGAAGTTGCAAATAACACTAAAACTATTCCTAATGAATTTATCACAGATGACGGAATGGATGTTACAACAGAGTTTATAAAGTATGCCAAACCTCTTATCGAAGGAGAATATTATCCTCCTATTTTGAACGGTACACCAAGATATGCTAAACTTAGACTTATAAGATAAAGAAGCCTCTAATGAGGCTTCTTTATTAATAATTTTCGTACAAAAGAGTTAAAAACTTTGTTTCAAATTCTTTTGTTTCCAAGTTAGAAGAAGTATAATTATTTTCCATAAGTGTGAAAAAATACAGATTATTTTTTTTAGTTTTTATAATGCCGCTTATCCCTGAATCAGAGTATAAAGTACCGGTTTTTGCCCATAAAGTACTGAATTTGAATCTGTTTTCTATAGTGCTTTTTTCTCCGGGAGTTGCCAAAATATCAAGATATTTTTCCTTATACTTAGTGTACATAAAATAGTTTAGTGAGTTCAGAAGCTGCGGAGAAAGAAGGTTGTACATAGACAGTCCAGAACCATCAGCAATAATATAATTTTTTTTGAGTAATCCAAGTTTGGAAAAAAGTAGATTTTCATAAACTTTAACAGAATTTTCGGTACTTCCAAGCCCGTAAATATTCGCACCAATACTTCTGAAGATGTGTTCTGCAATGTAGTTATCACTTTTTTCAAGCATAATTTTTACTATATCAAAAAGTTCTTCTGATTGATGAGTATAAATAAGAGTTTTGTTTTCAGGTATTTTCCCATTTTTTATCTTTCCATTGAAAACCACACCGAAATCTTTCAATGATGCTAGAGTATAATAACCAATCATGTCTTCGATTAAAGAGTATGGCTTGTTCATAAAGATCGAATAATTTTCAAGCCAGAGATTTAAAGCGGAAATCTGAGGTTGTGGATCATCCCACATCCACCCCTTTCCATAGTACTGTGATTGATCAAAATACGAAAAATCAATTACTATGTCACCGTTAAGCTCCTTAATAGCGTAAGTTTTTACAATATAAGAAAGTACGTCTTTATATTTTTGCGGATTAAGTACAGGATTTCCAAAGCCTTTTATGTAAATGTTTCCTCCGAAAACAGGTGTTGGTTTTGAATCAGAATAAATTTTTGTAGGATATCTGTACTCCGGACCGAAGGTTTCAAGTGCAGAAAATGCCGTTATCAGTTTATTCAGTGAAGCTGGAATGAAAAGCTTACTACTTTCAAAGGAGAAAAAAACACTCTTATCCTCTGAGAGAATTTCACATCCGCAAATTCCCGGAAAATCAACAATAAAATCTTTAAGATCTTTTTGATAAGTATCCTGAACGTCGTCTTTAAAAAAGAAAAAACCATTTTTTTCAGGAGATGCTTGAGAAGCATAGGCTGAAACGCATAAAAATAGAATTAAGGTTATAAACTGTATATATACTTTTTTCAAAACCACCACCGCCGTTTTAAGAGATTACAGATTTTTCAGAAGTATTATCAAAAGTATAAACTGTATTCACAATACTACCGTTATGAATAGTAAGCTTTTTAGACGCTTTCATATCAAAGTAGCTTTCAAAATCATCACTATCGGTAATTATAACGTACGTCCAAGACTTAAAGACTTTTTTCAGATAACGCATCTGTTCATATACTTTTGCAGCATACTTTTCGTCGCGTATTCTTTTCCCATATGGCGGGTTAGTAACCACATATCCAATACCTGAACGATCAATAAGTTTTTCCATACTCTCAGTCATAAAGGTAATATACTGAGCAAGTTTAAAATTATCTGCATTTTTTATTGCACAGCTAATAATTTCCTTGTCCTTGTCACTTGCACATATTGAAAACTCAGAAGCGTCATACTCTCGTATTTT
>CALMRR010000455.1 GCA_937871925.1 uncultured Petrotoga sp. | reverse complement strand
GCTCTTATAATAAGCGGACGAAAATCAGCTAAAGCCTGCGGGGCTTATGATGAAATCGTTGAAGTTCTAAATAAGCTGAATATAGAATCTGTTTTGTATGATCAAATTGAAGAAAATCCGTCTTTTTCTTCGGTTCAAAAAGCTGTAGAGTTTGGGCTTGAAAATGATGCAGACTTTGTAATAGGTATTGGAGGAGGAAGTCCTATCGATGCAGCAAAAGCCGTTGCGGTATTAATTGCAAATCCTTTTATGAAAATAGAAGAGTTGTTCGACGGTGATTTTGACATAGCGCTTCCGATAGTTGCTATTCCAACCACTAGCGGAACAGGAAGTGAAGTAACTGAATTTTCCGTTTTGAACTCTCCTGAAAATAGGAAAAAAAGCTTCAAAAGTGATGTAATTTTTCCTGATATAAGCTTTATAGATCCTAAATATACTCTTGATCTTCCGACTGAACTTACAATAACGACTGCCTGTGATGCTCTTTCACACAGCATAGAAGGTTCTTTATCTCTGAAATCCACTATACTTACTGATCTTTATGCGGCAAAGGCTATTGAGTTAATAAAAGAAAATCTTCCTAAGCTTGTGAACTCTTCCTTGGTTTTATCCGAAGAAGAAAGATATGAATGCAGGCAGGCTCTATCTCTGGCATCGATGCTTGGAGGTATGGTTATATCTCAGACAGGGACGGTTTTGCCTCATTCGTTCGGTTACAACATGACAACTTTTTACGGGATAAGACACGGAGTTGCGACTATAATCTTTTTGCCTAGTGTTTTGCGTAAGGCTGAAAGGACTAATCCTGAAAAGTTGAGAGTCTTTAAGGAAAGTTTTAAATCAGTGGATAAGTTTGATGATTTTCTTGAAAAATTGGGAGTTTACAAGAACATTCCAAAGCTTTCTGAAAAGGATTTAGTCGATTTTTCACAGTTTGTGGCAAAATCGATGCATGTCTCCGTTACTCCGGGCAACATAACGTATGAAGATATAATATCCATATATAAGGAGGTTTGTGGATGATTGCTCATTTGAGGAAAGATATAAAGTCGAGGGTGCTTAACGGTCATCCATGGATTTATGAAAATGAGATAGAGTCTGTAGAATCTGGGGTAAAAGAAGGAGACATACTCAGCGTTTTTTTTGGTAAAAATTTTATAGGCAAAGGCTACTATAATCCTAATTCTGTTATAAGAATAAGGATTCTGACCAGAAAAAACGAAGAAATCAATAAGGATTTTTTTTATAAAAAAATACTAAAGGCTTATGAATACAGAAGATCACTTTTTCCGGGATCGAACACTTACAGACTTGTCTTTGCAGAGTCTGACGGTCTTCCCGGTCTGGTTGTAGACAGATTTGACGACTACGTTATATTCCAGATAAATACTTTGGGAATATACGAACATAAAGATGATATTATAGAGAGTATAGTGAAAATACTTAATCCCAAGGGAATATATGAAAAGGATGATGAAAGGAGCGCCCAGAAAGAAAAGTTTGTACCGTATCAAGGTTGGGTGTACGCAAACGGTCCAGAATTGATTGAATTTGGAATCGAAGGTGTTAAGTTCATATGTGATGTGCAGGGTCAGAAGACCGGTTTTTTTCTTGATCAGCGCATCAATGCACAGAATATAGCCAAGTATGCATCGAACAAAAAAGTGTTGGATGCCTTTGCCTATACAGGCAATTTTGGTATACATTCTCTTAAGGGTGGAGCGAAGTTTGTAACTTTTATAGACTATTCAGAAAGGGCTCTCAAAATACTTGAAGAAACCCTTAAGCTGAACAAATTTTCTGCAGAAAGGTATGAGCTTGTCAATGCCAATACTTTTGATTATCTGAGAGTTCTTGATGATACCAGCAGATATTACGATATAACTGTAATAGATCCTCCATCCCTCGCCAAGTCCAGAGACTCCAAGGCAA
>CALMRR010000454.1 GCA_937871925.1 uncultured Petrotoga sp. | reverse complement strand
GTTTTTAATACAAACACTCCTTGCAATAACGTCAGTCTGAGGAAAAACTGTATAGTACAGAATCATTTCAAGTCCGCTGATATCCTTAAGACTGACTTCAAGAGTCTGATCGTTTTTTATTGCATATGCAAGAGCGGGTATCTTATAGCCGCCATCGTATATCTTATGTGAAGAGTAGCGGAAATCGCAGACAAAAGAACCGTCTGGCATTTTAATTTCAACAGGCGTGTTCCTGAAATCGCCTTTTCCTGGAAAAGAGTATTCAAGGCACAGATTGTCAATTACAAAGGTTTTGTCATCATTCTCAATCAAAACCGAGTTTGCATATCCGCCTGATGATTTTTCCCTGAGAGCAGAATAATCAGACCCATCCTTTATCCTTTTTCCGTAATACATGCTTTCAAGCATTCCGTGATTCAGTCCAAAAATGTAACTGCTGTTGCAGGTATCAATTTTAAATATATTATCTTTAAAAACGATCATAGAGCTCACCGTCCTGAGCCGCAGATTTTTTTAAGGAACGACCGCACAACGGCCTTATAAACATGCGGCTGTTCTATCTGATGAAGATGTGAAGACATAGGTATAACAGCCAAACTTGCATCCTTAAAAGCTCTTTGGTAATCTCTGACCGTTTTTACATCAGCCTCATCATAATCACCACAAGTCAGAAGCACCGGAATATCTATACTTCTTAGTTCTGAAATAAGATCAAACTCTTTGAGACTGCCTGTAATAGTAAACTCACTCGGTCCCCACATAGTAAGATAAGCATCCATGTTAAGCCTTCCAAAAGCCTGCTGCACATAGTCTGGCCATGGATCAAGCCGGCATACGTGTTTAATATAATATTCCATAATTGCCTTTTGGTACTCATCACCGTAGTTTTGTGTTTCCTCTCCTTTTAAAATTGCCTTTTTAGTATTCTCAGGCATATTCATAATATTTTCTCTCTGGTCAGCGTACCACCTGGGAGAACTAAGATAAGGAGCAGAAAGGATTATT
>CALMRR010000453.1 GCA_937871925.1 uncultured Petrotoga sp. | reverse complement strand
CCCAGACTATTGCAGCAAGAAACGTTATGGAGACAGTCGAGTCCTTTGCCTTTGCACTTTTGTTCGCACTTGCCGGGGCGACAGCCATAATGATAGGAAAAGAGCTGGGACAGTCTAACTATGAAAATGCCAGAATGACGGCCAAAAAGATGATAGTGTTTACTGTTATGATTTCAACATTTACCCTTTCCTTGGTTCTTATATTTGCCAAACCGATGCTTGGGCTTTTCCAAGTTGATGATACAGTAAGAAAGATGATCTTCAATACGCTCATAATATCTATGGTTTTTGTTCCTATAAAAACTATAAATCTGGTTGGGGTTGTGGGTATCCTCAGATCTGGAGGAGATACTAAGTTCGCTTTCTGTACAGACGTAGGAGCAATGTGGATAATAGGTGTTCCGATGGCATTTCTGGCAGGGATACTTCTTAAGCTTCCGTTTGAGATAGTCTATCTTTTTACCATGGGAGAAGAGGTTTTTAAATCCTTTGTTCTTTTTTTCAGGCTCAGATCGGGTAAATGGATAAAAAATGTGGTTGATGCAATGCAGGAGATCTAAAAATGACAAAAAACAAGTTTTTATATGCATTTCTTTCGGCATTTTTATTTGGATTAAGCACTCCTCTTTCTAAAATAATGCTTTCTGAGGTTCCACCGGTACTTCTGGGTGGAATGCTTTATTTTGGAAGCGGAGCCGGTCTGGCTTTTGTATCTTTGTTTGGGTTAAGAAAAAAGAAGAGGTTTGATGCTGCAGATCTTAAGTGGCTTATTCTTAGTATTATCTGTGGGGGAATCATTGCACCTGTAGTTCTTCTTTTCGGGCTAAATCACACATATTCTGGCACATCGTCACTTCTGCTGAACTTTGAGGCTGTTGCGACGACAGTTATTGCTGTTTTATTTTTTAAAGAGAAAGCCAATAAAAAAATTTTTCTTTCACTTTTTCTTATTACTGTTGCATGCATAATCCTTACGGTAAATTTTTCAGAGAAAATCGCTTTTAATTCATGGAGCTTACTCATAGTACTTGCATGTCTGATGTGGGGAATGGATAACAACTTTTCAAAAAAAATGTCTGAAAACGATCCTGTAACAATAGTTATGATAAAGGGTATTTCAGCGGGAGCTGTCAATATTATTCTTTCTTTAATATTTGAAAAGCCTACTATACAAACAAGTTATATAGCTTTTTCAGCAATAATCGGTTTTTTCTGCTATGGAGTTTCAATAGTACTATTTATACTTTCATTAAGATCTATAGGCACGAGCAGGACAAGCATGATTTTCTCATCCGCACCTTTTTTCGGTGCTCTGGTTTCATTTGTGGTCTTTAGAACATGGCCGGATACTATATTTGTTTTAGCTTTTTCAATACTTGCCTTTGGAATTCTTATACTTCAGAAAGCTGATTTTCAAAAATAAATATCAGGGCTTTAAAGCCCTGATATTTATATAAGTGCAAAAAGCAGAAAAAGGAAGTTTCCTTCAAGGTTGACATTTAAAAAAGGCATAATACTTTCAAATGGCTTATGGGCTATATCGGTTATAATTCCAGCCTTTAGGTTCATGACTACGTCCATCCATGGTTCTTTGAAAGAATAAAAAAGATAACTTCTTAAAGATAGATCGTAAGCCATATCTTTTTCAAAAACTGAGTCATGCCAGACCGAACCAAGTTTTAAACCGTTGCCCCATCCTACGTTCATAGGAAAGAAGTATTCAAAGTCAAAAAAAGTTTTTAGCTCCAGCTCCGCCGAAAATGCATTTTTGCCATAAACGGCACATTGATTTTCTCCCACTTTATAGCTTGGTCTTATGTAAAGAGGGACATCTGTTGAAAAGTCGTTTATCATACTGTACTTAAGCTTTCCCGAAAGAATAAGATATCTTTGCAAAAGACCCATCTGACCGTTGCTGTCAAGCGAAAAAATAAGATAGTACCATGGTACAAGGCTGGTTTTGGTTCCAATCCCCCCTGAAAGACCAAAACTGCTGTTAAAAAAATTTATTTTTTTGTCATTATAAGAAAACACAGAACCTGTATGGAAAGCTCCATCAAAATAAAGCTGCTCAGGAGAAAAGGCGGTAGATTTTTTCAAATACGAGTTTACCTCAAGAAAGTTTTGCAGATCCATAAAAAAACTTTCATTATAATGATCTCCGAAGATACTCTGAGTAAAAACAGTCTGTATCCCTCCATAGATATATTCATCGGCTGTTTGTGGAGGAAAGCTGTTCCATTGGCAGGCTGAAGCCTGTAAGGTTGTTTTCTGACCAAAATTTATATTGAAATTGAATGAGCTCTCGTGTTCTTTAAAAAGCATATAGTAGCTCTTATATTCATACAAGCTGAGAGAAAGCTTTCCGTTAAAAGTACCGTCCTGTGAAAAATAAAGAAAATCCTGACGGACTGACGAGAAAGCAACACATAACTCGAGTATAAAAAAGAATAGGAGTAATTTTTTCATTTTGACTTCCCTCCTTCTGTGTAACGTATGTTATCTATTAGAATATCTCCTTTTTTGGACTTATCAAATATAAACTCGATTTTCTGGATGTCCATGCTCTCTTTGAGCTTTATATATACACTCTGCAGAACAGTTCTTATATCTTTTCGGACATTGAGAACCGTAACGGCCGGAGCTTTTCCGATATCCAAAAACTCTCTTAAAGAATAAACCTGTTGTTTTTCGTCACTGCCGGTAAGCCTTATGGTGAAATTAAGCATCTCAAGAACAGCATTTTCTGATTTGGATGATGTAGCGCCGTTTGTATCTTGAACATTGTAGACAAATATATCAAAGGCTAGTTCGTCTGTTTTTATGGAGCTGTCCTTTGAAGAAAGAACATAACTAGGAATCGGAGAGACTTTAGATAATGTATCCCATTTCAGATAAGTTCCCCAGTTGTTCTGATCACCAGATATAAGCCATATCTTGGATTCTGACCAGTTTTCAAAATACTTTGCGGATGCTTCCCAGTTTTTAAGCCCGACAGAAGCAAGCTCTATATCCTCATTATAATCTGCTAAAATTCTTTCATTTCCTCCGGCAAAAGAGTTTATATAAAACGTATCAGCCATCCACTCATGATAGGCACGGGGTGTTTTGAAGAACTCACGGTATCCTTCTTCAATTTTGAAACTGCATAGAAGAAAAGAAGTAATAAGAGTTTTGGCTGTTTTCTGCTGCTGTTCCACAGATAAAAGACTGCTCCTAATGGAAGGAAAAGGATCCTGCTTTTCTGCCCATATGCTGTTGAACTGTGCATGATTGGCACCATAAATCCAGAATGAAGCTTTAATAAACTCTTCGGATAGTTGCACACTGTTATATAGCCTTGTCCCGGCAAAGAAAAACACATCTCCGTCCTGCGAACCATGAAGCACAAGGTAGTTAATGTTGTTTGTAGAAATTGTCTTCATAGAAGGCTTGTACTGTCCTTCTATTGGAGCTATTGATACTACAGCTCTGATCGGAAGGTTGAAATCAAACTCCAGAGTGCCGTTATCCGGATATCTGGAAAGCTTATTGAAGCTGGCTGCATGGACTACTGCCTCACCGCCTCGTGAATGCCCTATTATACCTATATTTTGTGTATCCAATATTCCGTAGAGAGGGTTGGAGGGATCATTGTTCCAGCTCAATATAGTTTTAGCGTGATGGAGAAGGACATATGCCCGGGCATCGTTTTCATTTCCGATAGAACCGTTAAGAAAGTTTTCGTCAACGGAAACAAAAATAATACCTAATGAAGCCAGATGTTCTCCCAGATAATCGTATCCTGCTTCTGAAAATTCCTGTGCAGGATGGTTTCCGTGTATGCAAAGCACCAGGGGATACCTTCCCTTTTCTTTGGGATACCATACTATTCCGTTCAGAGGAACACTTGAACAATCATATCCCCAATATCCGGAATCTATCTTTTCAACCAGTTTGGAAATATCCAAAACTGAGGTTGAGACCGTTATAGTTTCCTTGGAATACTCTTTTCTTCTTGGATTGACACCGCCTGCGTAAAAAAATTTTCCTACACTCAAGCTACCTTTTTCATATGGTTTTTTCAGTACTGTTTCTTTTACCGGATCGGGCAGCCTGCCCATATAATTTTTGGCAGCATCTATAGAAACAGCACTGCAAGAAATAAGCAGTATAGATACAACGATCAGCAATGCAATGAATTTAAGTTTATTCATATATCGTCTCTCCTTGAAAAAGTTTTTACATGTGAATTATAGCATGTCTGTTGTGATATGCAAAAA
>CALMRR010000452.1 GCA_937871925.1 uncultured Petrotoga sp. | reverse complement strand
AGCATAATCAGTGTAAGAATCTTTTCTATCTTTACACGAAAGCATTATAAGGATGATGAGGTAATAAAGGAAAAAACTGTCATAACCAGAAAAAAACGTCCCGGAACTGTAGGAGCAAGGTTTCTTGATTCTTTGCTTGAAGGCGGAAAAACAGGTGTTGATCTTGGCTTTGCAATAATTCCGGGAGTACTAATAATATCAACCTTTGTATTTCTTATTACCAACGGCCCGAAAGAACCTTCCTTGGGATATCAAGGGCTTGCTTATGAAGGCGTTCCGGTTCTTCAGTATCTTGGAAGCAAGATATCGTGGCTTTTGGATATAATGTTCGGTTTCAAGTCTCCAAAACTTATTGCCTTTCCTCTTACATCACTGGGATCTACAGGGGCTGCTTTAGGTCTTATACCAAACTTTATCAAAGAAAATATACTGACAGCAAATGATATTGCTGTTTTTACAACAATAGGGATGACTTGGAGCGGTTATCTTTCAACCCATATTGCGATGATGGATACGCTCAATTCCAGAAAACTCACAAGCAAGGCCATTCTCTCACATACAATAGCCGGAATTGTTGCAGGAATGATAACTCATTTAATGTGTCTTATCTTTCTATAATTACTTATTATTATGATACTATGTGATATAATTTTATAGAAATAATCTAAGGAGGATGATATGCTTATGAAAAAACAGCTTTTATTTGTTTTTATTTTTTTGGTGGCTTTATGCTTAACTGGTTTTTCTGCCGATCAGAGGAAAACTCTTTTGGTATATACAAAAGGCTATGCTCCTTCAACAGGACTTATTGAAACTCAGATAAACCAGGAGATAGTGAGTTTAGGAAAGTATAGACTCGTCACAAGGGACGATGTTGTGTTTAGAGAGATTTCATTGCAGCTTTCAGGTATTCTTGAAGGTGGAAATGCGAAAGAAATTCAACAGCTGAAAGCTGATGCTGTTATATTCATACAGGTTAATGATGAAAACGGATATCAGAAATTCAGTAAGGACGGCAAAACTTCTTGGATAGACTACGAGATAAATACCAATTACAAGCTTATTGATGTAGCTTCTGGACAGGTCCTGACAGTCAAAACCTTTTTAGGTACGGGAAGCAGCAATATAACTCCTAACGTATCTTATTCTCAGGCTATGAAAAACGCTAAGTATAACGCAGTATATAATGTGGCAAATGAGATAGTAATGGAACTCAATACACTTTTCAAGATAAAAGGTTCTATTGTAAATATTACTTCTGACGGAAGAGTCATAATAAACGTCGGAAAAGATGTTGGTGTGTATGAGGGAATGGTTTTTCAGTTTGCAAAAGACGTCACAATTAATGAAGACAAGTTTGATACAGTACAAGGAAAACTTCTTGCAACAGATGTAAAGAGCAGTACATCGATTCTTAAGATTCTTGAACTGCCAAAGGATTTTGCTGTTTCAGACCAAGGGGTATACATAACCGAAACTCCTAATATGTCACCACTTAGAGCAAGATTTGCCTTAAATGCAGGAATATACGGAATAAAATACCCTGTTTTCGGTTTTGACTTTATTGTGGATAACTATCAGGGCCTTGCTTTTGGAATGAACATTGGAGCATGTTTGGCAAATATAAACTTCAAAAACGTTATTCTTATGGATACAGGACTTATGCTTGGATACATGATAGATCTGGATGCAATGCAAGCCACCATTCCGATACAGTTCGGAATCCTTTACGATCTTTCAACCAATGATATAGATAAAGCAGCTTTTTCTTTATATATAAAACCGGGTCTAAAGCTCGCAGTTAATCTGGGAGATTTTATTGGTGCATATGCTCAGGGCGGCTACATTTTTGAAATTCCTATGAACAGCATTAAGACAAACGTCAACGGAATTACGCTTCAGGCAGGAGTCGAGTTTAAATTTTAAACTAAAGTAAATCATAGCCGCCCAAAAGGGCGGTTTCTTTATGATATAATAGTTATACTATTATA
>CALMRR010000451.1 GCA_937871925.1 uncultured Petrotoga sp. | reverse complement strand
AAAGATATGGATCCTTCCTCACAGACTCTTAGCTATGACATTATGGGGACTGTTGATTCTTCATCTTATCAAAACATGGATTCTTAGCTGAATACAATCTGTTGCCTGTACGGCAGCAGATTTTTTTGTAAAAAAATGTGGTATTACTTTATTATATGTAATCTGGATATTTTTTTAATACCTCTTTAGTCTTAAAATATCTGAGGAGGTGATAAACATGATAAAACTTATTAAACAGAATCTTTTTTCTTTTTATAAAATCGGCATTCAAGAGCGAAGCAGATACGAATATGAAATGCTTGATTACTCGTATGCTGGTGAAAAATGGCCGACAAGGGTGTGGATAAAAAACACTGAAATATACGATGAAAAAGAACTGGAACGCTTTTTTTCAGATGATTTTTTCAAAGAAAAAAACATTTCATGGTTTCTTGAAAACTGTAGTACCGGAAAGTATATTAGGGATTTTGTCATTAAAAAAGGTTATACTTTTTTGTATGAGTCAGCCGGGATGATTAAAGATAACGAGGATTTCATTTTTTTACCCGACAACCTTCTTTCTATAGAAAAGGTAGCTACAGAGCAAAAACTTGAAATATTCAAAAGAATAGTTTCAAAAGAACTTTTTGAAAAAGATCCAAGAGAAGTAAGCGAAAGCATTTTTATAAATCTTTTTAAAAATGAAAACGTAGAGTTATATCTTCTTTCAGACAAAGACAAGCATATAGGAACCGGCGGAATATTTCTTGACTCATCAAACAGCGGTGGAATCTATATGATCTCAATAGATAAGGCTTTCAGAAGACAAGGATACGGAAAGTACATAACATCCATGTGTATAAATAGGATTAAACATTTGGGCTATAGACACTCCGTTTTAAATGCAACCCTCTCAGGAGAGGTAGTATACAGAGAACTAGGATTTGTTTCACCTGTAAGTTTTTATATCATACGGAAAAAATAGGAGGGATATAAATTTTTTTTGATATTGATAGAAATTCAAAAACACCCTTATACAAACAGATTGTTTTAAAAATTTCAGAAATGATTGATGATGGAAGTTTGGAGGCAGGTTCCAGATTGCCTTCATCGCACAGCCTTGCACAAAATTTAAAAATCAGCCGAACATCTGTGGTAGCCGCATACGAAGAACTTTGGTCTTACGGATACATAGACACCAAAAAGAGTGCGTACTCATATGTCAGAGATATCAATACCAATCCTTCATTCTCAATGAATGATGAGATACTGTCGGATGAAAAACTTAATTCTTCAAGGATAGATTTTTTAAAAAAAGAAAAATCTCTTTACTACAACAGCTCCTGCATAGATATGATGTCTCTTTTTCCAGATGAAAGAACCTATCCATTAAAAGAGATGAAAAAAAGTTATAAGACTGTTCTTGAAAAGTATGGCGAAAAACTTTTTACCTATGCAGACAAACAGGGATACATGCCACTTAGAACTTATTTATCTCAGCGGCTAAGAACCATTGGAATAAAAGCTGATGCACAGGATATACTAATAACAAACGGAACTCAGAACCCTCTCGATCTTATTATGAGAATGTTTAAAAAACCACAACAACGTATAGCCTTTGAATCGCCAACATATGCAAATTTTTTATCCCTTTTGAAGCTTCACGGATATGAATACTTTGAAATTCCGTTAAAAAATAAAAGATTTGATTATAAAACCTTTAAAAATGAAGTACTTAAAAATAATAATTTTTCTTTTATATACCTCATTCCAGATTTCCAAAACCCCACAGGCCTTACTATGTCAAAATGCGAAAGACAAGATATTCTACAGGTTTGTAAAGAAAATGATATCTTCATCGTGGAAGATGCATATGAAGAAGAAATGAAATATTTAGGAAAAATTCCATTGCCTTTGAAGTCATACGATAGTACCGGAAATATTATTTACTGTGGAAGTTTTTCAAAAATTTTGTTTCCAGGTATCCGCATCTCATGGATTAACGCAAAAAAAAGTATTATAGAAAAATTGACTTATATAAAAAGACTTTCAGACCTTTCTTCTAATCTTATAAACCAAGCTGCACTTTATGAATTCTGTAAGAACGGATACTATGAAAAACATATAAACCATATGCATAGAATTTATAAAAAAAGGATGGGGTTTTTCATAGAGTATATAAAAAAATATATTCAGTCCGAAAAAATAGAAATAATTGTGCCGGAAGAAGGATACACATTATGGATCAGTATTATAAAAAGCAGCTTCTCCGCTGATTATATTTATGCTTTGTTCATTAAAAAGGGATTGCTGGTATCTCCCGGAAAAATATTTTTCCATAATGCTTCTGACGGTATCAGTTTCAGGCTTTCTGTTGCCCGTCTTAACGAGGAAGAACTGGAAGCTGCAGCAAAAATTTTATCTGCAGTAATTGAAGAAGTATGCTGAGAGAAAAAAATAAACTCCGGCAAGCCGGAGTTTTAAGTTGTATGTATAGATTATACCACACAAAACACTTTTTGTAAAGAAAAAATAAGTAACTTTTATATTTCAACTTCAATCTGTTCTAAAAAAACCGCTTTCCCTCCAACCTGTACTTTGGTTATGGCTCCGTTGCTTTCTGAAACAACAGCCTTTACCGCTGAAGGCTTTTCCATACTGTACCCCTGCTCAAAAACCATCACGTGTCCGGATGAACAGATCCCTTTTCTTACAAGGTAACAGCCAAGCGCACCGCTTGCAGTTCCGGTTGCGGGTTCTTCATTAATACCAAGATGAGGGGCAAAATTTCTACAGGACGCATCGAACCCGTTTCTATCCTTAGTAAAAAAATGAAAGCCTGCGCTGTTGTGCTTAACTGCCAATACACCAACCTTTTCAAAATCAGGCTTCAAACTGTTTAAAATTGAAAAAGACCTTACCGGAACGATGATATCTCTCAGACCGGTTGAAACCACCTGAATAGGAAGTTCATCCGAAAATGCTTTTTTATCTATGCCAAAAACCTTAGCTACCTCATCTTTGTCAATTTCTTCTCCAAATTGAGGTAATGCCTGCTCCATCATTATCTGACCGTCCGGCTGAATCTCTATACCCAGAACCCCAGCTTTTGTCTGCTGAGAGTACCTTCCGGCTTGAAGCTTCTTTTTTAAAAACATAAGAGCAAACGTCGCTATAGTTGCATGTCCACAAAGATCCACCTCAGACACCGGAGTAAAAAAACGTACTTTAAAATCTGCTTCATCTGATTCCGACACAAACGCTGTCTCAGAACAGTTAACAACAGCCGCTGTCTTTTTCATCTGTGACTCGCTTAACAGACCTTCCATAACTACCCCTGCAGGATTTCCTCCAGATATGCTTTCCGTAAATGATGACATCTTAAAAACCTTAACCTTCATTGCCACTCCCCCTTTCTTAAAAAACCTTTCTACATAAAGTATACCTAAAAATGACGCCGTTGGATTTATACCTTTACACAGAGCCTTAACAGCATTTGCCGCATCTTTTAAAACCATTATGTTTATGATAAAATATTTTTAGAAAAGTAAATATCCATTTCAGGTGATACCCGTCTTAATAGATAATCCGGTGAGAATCCGGAACGGTCCGGCCGCTGTAAACAGATACGAAAGTCAGGAAGTCACTGATCGCAAGATCGGGAAGGCAGACGAGTAGGTTAAGCTGTTAGTCAGAAGAACTGCCTGAAATATTTTTTGTTGCTTTCTCCTGGATTGGAAAGTAAAAGATAATATGTATTTACATACAAAAGATCTTTCTTTTCCTGCTTATGGATAAGGAAGATCTTTTAACATGGAGGGGATCTCTTTGAACAAGAAGGTTTTGAAAGAGTACATCGTTTCTTTTTTTGGAACTTTTCTCACTGCCGTAGGACTGGTTTCTTTCCTCATGCCCAACAAAATAGCAACAGGCGGGGCAAACGGAATAGCGATAATCATTAACGGACTTACGGGCTTTCCTGTAGGAATCATAATGTATGCAGTAAACATTATCCTTTTTATTTTATCCTTCATACTAATAGGAAAAGCCTTTGGCCTAAGATCCATAATATGCACCTTCGTGCTGAATTTTTTTGTGGACTTTCTGGACAGGATGGTTCCGTTCCCCAAGTTTGCAACCGATGATTACTTTCTTGCTGTATTTCTAGGAGTTTTTATCTCTGCGCTGGGTATGGCTATAGTTTTTTCGGTAAACTCATCTACCGGAGGAACAGATATACTCGCCAAAATAGCTTCAAAGTACACGGGTGTATCCCTTGGAATAAACCTGCTGTTTATTGACCTTACCATAGGAATTATGGCGGGCGGGGTATTTAATATGAAAGTAGGTATGTACTCTGTTGTATCTGTGATAATCAACGGCATAGTCGTAGATTATGCTATAAGGATGATAAAATCCAACTGCATTCTCACCATAATAACAGACCACAGAGAAGAAACCCTTGATTTTATAATGAAAAACTTGGACAGAGGAGCTTCAATAATAAAGGCAACAGGAGCATATACCCAGCAGGAAAAGAATATGATCTATGTTGCAGTGAATAAAAAACAGAAGGGCGAGGTCGTAAGAAAAATACATACCATAGATCCCAAAGCCTTTGTAATTGTCCAAGAAAGCTCGGATGTAATAGGATACGGATTTTCAGACTTTCAAAACTTCTTTTAGACATAACCGAAAGCACCCTTTGTGAACTGACCCCAAAAAGTTAGACACATATGGAAGTAGATTAAGCAATTAACAAGGACTGAGTTCTGTATTGAACAGGGCTCAGTCCTTTTAA
>CALMRR010000450.1 GCA_937871925.1 uncultured Petrotoga sp. | reverse complement strand
TGGAACAGATGGAGCTAAAACTTACCTATTCACGATTTTACGCTCCATGGGACTGGGTGATATCCACAGGGGTTTTTATAGAGGATATAAATGCTATTGTTGACCAAGGAAAACAAGCGATGCTGGAACAGATCAGAAAAACTATAATCTTTATAGTAATAATATTCGGTATCGTGCTGGCAGGGTTTGTTTTTTTGATTTACTGGGCAACCAAGCTTATAGAAAGTGAGATCATGGGTTTTAATTCAAAACTCAAAACGGCTGTATATGAAGGAAAAGCTATCGATCAAAAAACTATAAAGTATAAGGAGATAAGCTCGCTGGTCAGCGATATGAATGAACTTATTCTCTCTTTTGCCGCAACCCAAGAAAATCTACGCACAAGCGAAGAGCGCTGGCAGCTGGCCATAAAAGGCAGCACTGACGGAATATGGGACATAAACTTTAAAACCAACACCTACTACTTCTCACCACGATGGAAAGAGATGTTAGGATATAGTGATGACGAGTTTGAAAATACCAATGCGCAGTTGAGATCAAAAATACATCCCGATGACCTGCCGGCATTTGACAAAGCTCTTTCCGATCATCTTAACAGGCTTACTCCGTTTTTCAAAGTCGAATACAGGATGAAATGCAAAGACGGATTTTACAAATGGATACTGTCACGTGGCCAAGGACTTTGGGACAGTTCCGGTAATATAATAAGAATAGTGGGTTCACATACCGACATAACAGAAACCAAACAGTCTGAAAAAATTCTTATGGAAACCATAAAGGTCAAAGACTATCTTTTAAAAGAAATTCACCATAGAGTAAAAAATAATCTCCAGGTTATCTCAAGTCTTTTGAACCTTCAGGCAAAGAATGTTCATGATCCTTTTGTAATAGAAGTTTTCCGTGAAAGCCAAAACAGGATAAGAGCTATGGCAGTTCTTCATGAGAAGCTTTACGGAACCAAGGACATAACCCAGATTGGTCTCAAAGAGTACATAAGTGACATATGTCGCAGTCTTATACGGTCGTATGGAGTGTATGGAAAGGTCGAACTTGACATTTCAATAAGGGATGTTTCTTTGGGTATGGAAAGTGCTGTACCATGCGGACTTATCGTAAACGAACTGGTTTCCAACTCTCTGAAATATGCTTTTAGGGATATGGAAAAAGGACTTGTGAAAATTACAATTCTCAAAGACGAAGATTCAAAGGTGGTTATAATTGCAGAAGACAACGGAATCGGTCTTCCAAAAGATATTGATATCGAGAACCCTTCTAC
>CALMRR010000449.1 GCA_937871925.1 uncultured Petrotoga sp. | reverse complement strand
AGACCATCTTGCATAGCTCTGCTAGCCGGACAGTTTTTCTCGCATAGTCTTACACCTTTCGAATCGATATGATTCAGGATGTTGTCCATGCATGACAAACCAAGTATTTCAGAGGATTCATACCCGGTTATTTTTTGTGCCCCTTCATTCCAGAAAGTAATCACTCTTTTGGTATCCAAAGCATAAATACCAGCTTTTTTATCCTGAAGCATTCTTTCAAGTATATCCGGAGTAAAAAAATTCTTTTTATCCGAAAGCATTGAAATCCCCCCTTCCAGATACAATGATACTATATTTTTGACTAAAAATAAAAAAACATGCCGTTAAATGGCATGCTTTCATTCAATTATGAGATCTCCGGAAACACTTTCAACTTTTATCTTTTTATCCCCGACGCCGTAGCGGTACTTCCCTTTTGACGAAACTTCATCTTTTATAAATACTTCTCCGCTTATCGAGCTGAACTCTACGTTATAGTCCTGTAAATCAATTCCTTTAATTCTAACATCGCCGCTCGTCGTTTTGACTATTATATCGCATGCTTGTCTTAAACCTTGCATGCTTATATCGCCTGAAACAACTTCAACTTCAATACTGTCTGAAGCTACATCCTCGATTCCTACTTCTCCCGATACCGTTTTTATTTTCAGCTTTTTAACTGATGCTTTCTGAACTTTTACTCCACCGGATACTGCTGAAGATAAAAAGTTTTCACAGTTTATATTGACTGCATGAATATCTCCTGAGGTATTTGTGATGCTTACTTCTGTGGTTTTTATATCTGAGATGGATACATTTCCACTCATGCTTTGTAAAACAGCACTTTGTGGATATACTGCCAAAAAAACCGCATAACTGCCTTTCTGTGAGGTTATACCCCTGAATATATCTTTTTTTGTTTCTTTGATGAATAAACGTTTTCCTTCCAAACCAATATGGTTTTCAAAAATATTTTTATCGTGCGAGTAAAGAAGTCTGCTGCTGTCTGATCCTGATAGATCTATATCCGACGAAATTGTTTCTACGCTTATCGTTTCAAAACTCTCCCGTATTTCCCTGCTTGCGCTCTGTAGCTTTGAAGATGACGTGAGATTCAAAAGCAGCGAAACGGTTATTATGGCTCCGGCTGCAATCAAAAAGCCCTTAATTACAGAATTCATCATATTACCTCCTTTTTCCTTTTTTCACATCTATTATAGTTTTTTTTGCAGGTCAAAAAAACTATTTGCTGATAAAATGCGTTTTTAAAACGATGATATGATTTTAAAAGATAAAAAGGAGTCATTTAAAAATAAAAACGGCTTTTGAGAAAGCCGTTTTTACTGAATTGTTTTTACTACTCTGAACCCTGTCGAAAAATCTTTATATTCCTGGTCTTTGAGCCACCTGTTGCTTATACGCAAGAACAGTTCATTCATTTCGAAGCTTCCGCCTTTTACAACTCTTCCCAGACCTTCGTTTTCATACGGATCATCTTTTTCAAGCAAAGAGTATGAGTTATATCTATCGGTACACCACTCTCTTACATTTCCCGACATATCGTACAGTCCAAGCTCATTTGGACTTTTCTTACCTGTTTCATGAGTCATCCCAAGTGAATTTTTTCTGAACCATGAACAGCTTTCAGGATTGTCTGAGCCACTGTAAATAAAAGCCATACTCATCTGCCCCCCCCTTGCG
>CALMRR010000448.1 GCA_937871925.1 uncultured Petrotoga sp. | reverse complement strand
ACAAACCAATCAATCGCAGAGGTAAAGGAAGCTGTAGTACAAGTGGCCAAAAATTCGCAGGAGGTTACTCAGTCTTCTTTGAATCTGCTTCAGAGTACCAGAATCGTCAAAGGCTCCGTAGAAACAGGAGAGCAGTCTATAGGAAGTATAGTTGCGCTTGTACAGGAGTCCTCACAAAAAGCTGATGAAACCAAAAAGCTTCTTGACAGGCTCAAGGATAATACAGATAATGTAGGAAAAATAGTGGATACAATAAACTCCATAACTGAGCAGACCAATCTTTTGGCACTTAATGCAGCTATAGAAGCGGCACGCGCCGGAGATGCGGGAAGGGGCTTTGCAGTTGTGGCAGATGAAATAAGAAAGCTTGCCGAGGAGAGTAAAAAGGCTACGGCCAATATTGCCAACATTCTTTCGGAAACCAGAGATTATGCTCAGGATAGCAAAGAGTCATTTGATGAGATAGCCGGTAATATACACAATATCTCCAACGAAACTTTGAAGGTAAAAAAAGAGTTTAACGGAATACTCGGACAGATAAGCCAGATATCTTCGATGACCGAACAGGTGAGCAAGAACTCGCAAAGTCAGAGCTCGGCATCTCATGAGATAGCATCTTCCGTTGAAAATTCTGCTAAGATGGCTGATGATATTAACTTCCAGCTCAACAGTACTGTTACAGCAATAAGTCAGCAGGCTTTAGCAGCCCAGCAAATCGGTGCCAACTCTCAAGAACTTAGTGCACTGGCTGAAACCTTAGCACAGCAGGTGAAAAAATTTAAGACATGAAAGACGGTTCTGAACAGCCTGGCAATTACTTTATAAAAATTCTTATCAATATTTTTTTAGTATCAATATTTCTAACAATTAATTTATTCATAATTTTCATAGAAAGCTCTCACATAAAGGAACTTACTTTTTCCGTAGGTGAAAGTATCTCTCGTGACATAAGTCTGAGGATGAGCAACAGTTTTTCGTCGCTTATAGCTTTGGGGTATACCTTTGAAACAGAAGGAGAGCTTACCCAGAATAGATTTGAAACTCTTAGCCGCTACTTCATAAGAGAGTTCCCCAGTGTATCTTTTTTACAGCACAAAAATGCTCAGACAGTAACAGATATGGTCTATCCCCTATGGGGAAATGAAGCTACTATTGGACAGTCGCTCATGGATAATGAACAGGCGCTCAAATCACTTGAAAAAGCAAAACAGACCAGAACTCTGACAGTTAACGATCCATATATGCTTAAGCAGGGTTATCTTGGGATGATAGCCAGATATCCTGTTTTTGTAGATGATGAGTTTGCAGGATTATATGTGTGTGGTATTAATCTTGATGAATTTTTAAGCTTCCTTTCAAAAAAAGAGATTTTTGGCAGTTATGATTATTCTTTTTTTGATTCGACAGGAAAAGTATTTTTTGAAAGCAGTACAGAAAACAAGAAGAACTTTTCACAGGAGTTCAAAATACCTATAGCCGACTCTTACTGGATACTTGAGATATACCCAAAAAATGATTATTTGATGAACTTCATTCTTTATTCGATTATTTTATGGGGATTGTATCTTTTGGTCTCCTTCTTTGTTGGTTCGTTGGAACATAGGCTTAACAGGAAAGATCAGCTTATAAAAGAGCTGAAAGACCTTAAAATAAAGCTGACCGAAGAGGCATATGAAAAGGAAACTATTGCAGCCGACCTGCGTAAGGGTCAGGAGCTTTACAGAAACATGTTTTACAGTAATACTTCCATCATGTTTCTTATTGATCCCCAGACTCTTTATATTTACGATGCCAATCCTGCGGCAGTAAAGTTTTATGGGTATCCTTTGGAGGAGTTCAAAAAACTTAAGATAAGCCAGATAAACGTTCTTGGAGATGAAGTTGTTCAAAAATCTGTTAATTCGGTGATTGACTCTAATTTTTCGTTTTTCTCCTTCAAGCATAGACTTTCCGACGGTACCATAAAGGATGTGGAAGTTCATGCAAGCAAGGTTCAGATAAACGATAACGCTTATATCTATTCAATAATTCATGACGTTACTTCGAGAATAAAAATGCAGGAAAAGTTGAATCTTATTGCCAGGCTGCAGTCGATAGTTGTGGATATAGCAACTAAAGTCATAAATCTTTCTTCATTCTATATAGAAGACACTGTAAACAGTGCCTTGGAAGAACTAGGAAAGCTTTTGGAAGCTGAAAGAATAGTTGTTTTTTTTAATGAAGATAAAAGCAGTTATAAAAATTGGGAATGGAAGTCTCCTGAAAGTTCTTCAAAAGATGTGTGCAGTACATACAGTGATTATGAAGATATTTTAAAACAGCTGGATAAAAACGATAAGGACTTTCTTTTTATCAGGTCATCCTCCTGCTCGTCAGTGTTCATACCAATGAATACCGACAAAAAAATTTCGGGATTTATAGCTATGTCCGGAAATTCTAAGGAGTATAACTTTGATCCTCAGGTTTTGAAAGCTGTAAAGCTTATTGCTCAGACGATAGCCTCTGGAATAAAGCGTAAAGAGTACGAAGATATAATTCTTTTGAAAAAAGAGGATGGTGTAAAGGCAAGCTATGCGAAAACAGCATTTCTATC
>CALMRR010000447.1 GCA_937871925.1 uncultured Petrotoga sp. | reverse complement strand
TTAATATAAAAAAAGATAAGCTGCAAAACACATAAAGTACTTTGTTTTTATTCTTTCACTCGTAAGATGGTATAATTAACTATATACTTTAAAAAATATATAACTGGGAGTGCTATGAGATTTCATTTCAGCCCTAACCTATTTGTTCTTTACTTTAGTTTTTTTATATCTCTTTTTTTGGGAGTATGGGGTATCAAAAACAGAAAAAAGCCGGCTGCCCTTCAATTTGGGCTTAGCATGGTTTGTCTTACGCTGTGGACATTCGGTTTTATTCTGGAGCTTGCCGGTACTGATTTTAAAACCAAGCTTATTTGGTATAACTTTCAGTTTCTTTTCATATATATATTCCCTGTAACCCTTTTCTGGATGACCAAGGATCTGTCAAACCTTTGGCTTAAAGAAAAGCTTGAACGATTTTATTTTTATATCTTCATAAGCATATCTCTGATACTCTTCCTGATAGGAGTTATAAATCCAAAGGATCGTCTTTTTATGGAAAATCTTTCCATAATAGAGAATAACGGATACACCTTCCTTGCAGGAACTGCAGGACCGGTTTACTATATCGGTATAGGGTATGTTTTCTTCTTTGTCATACTTTCTGTAGGCATTCTTCTTTATGAGCTTATAAAACGCGAAAAGTTCTTCAAGCTTCAGATACTTCTGCTGCTTCTGGCACAGATATTTCCTCTCATAACCTCTGTTCTGTACACCTTTAAGCTGCTTGATACATCTTTTAACTACAGCACATTTATATTTTCACTTTCAGGAATAATTATTTTTATAGCCCTTTTTAAACTTAAACTGTTCGGGATACAGCCCATAGCAAAAAATATTCTCATTGAAAACCTTTCCGACGGAGTCCTTGTTCTAGACAGAGAAAATACTGTTATAGACATGAATATAATAACTAAAAAGATCTTCGGGCTAAACGACAGCTGCATAGGTAAAAAAATGGGAAGTGTATTTTACGATTTTCCGCTCTTTCTGGAGTCTATAGGAATAAATGTGGCGCTTAGCGATGAAATGGCTGTCGGAGAAAGATTTTACGACATACGGATCACTCCTATAAATGACTTTAAAAATATATTCCTCGGAAGACTGATCGTACTTAGGGATATAACGGAAAGGAAAAACTTTGAAAAAGAAATAGTAAAAGCCAAGGAAGAAGCAGAGTACGCCAACGAAGCCAAAAGCAGATTTCTTGCAAA
>CALMRR010000446.1 GCA_937871925.1 uncultured Petrotoga sp. | reverse complement strand
TGTTCTTCTTCCAGTGGTTGCACTTGATGATTTAGTTGGAATAATGGCATTCGGAGTTGCCAGTACAGTTGCCAAAGCGATTTTAAACAATGCGAAACCGGATGTTTTTTCAATGTTTTTAAAGCCTTTATGGGAGATAATTGCAGCACTTATGCTTGGAGCAGCCATAGGTATACTGTTTATTTATATATCTAAAAAAATCAAAACCGAGGGAAACTACTTGAATTTGGTAATTGCTATAGTTTTCTTAGGAGTTGCGTTGGCATCAAAGTTTGGATTATCAGGTCTGCTGACACTTATGGCTACAGGTTCTGTTATCTCAACCTTTCTTCCAACAGCACAGATGCCTTTCACTGTGATAGAACCGGTCACCACACCTATATTTTTAATATTTTTTGTGCTTTCGGGCTCTGATCTCAGTTTAAAAGCAATAGGCGGAGTAGGATTAATAGGACTTGCCTACATAGTTGTCAGGGTTATAGGAAAATGGCTGGGAGCTTATGCAGGAGCAAAAATTTTTAAGATGCCACAAGCTGTTCAGAAATATTTAGGATATACGCTTATGCCTCAGGCAGGTGTTGCACTGGGACTTTCATATATTGCCATGCAGACCGTTCCTCCGCCTCACGGACCGGAGATACGGACTATAATTCTTTGTGCCACTGTAATATATGAGCTGTTAGGACCTTTAGTCGCCAAGAAGGCGCTGCAGATGGCTGGAGAGATAAAAAATAATTGATACAGCAGAAAAAAATCCCGGGCTTAGTCCCGGGATTTATTGTCAATAGCTTAGAGTTAATTTTCTTTCTGAAATCTCTTTTTTTACTGTTTTTATAAAATCGTCAAGAGCTACATTCTCTGCAGTGTTCCCATTTCTGGTTCTGATATTCAGCGGTTGGCCGGAGGCTTCTTTTTCACCAAACACAATCATATACGGAACCTTCCTGAGCTGTTCCTCTCTTACTCTGTAATTAACAGTTGTGTTTGACTTATTAACGCTTACACGTATGCCATGTAAATCAAAGTTCTTTGCAAACTCATCGGCCTGATCATTGAACTTTTCCGAAACCGGTATTATAGAGACCTGCTCAGGCATCATCCAGGTTGGAAATGCACCGGCAAAGTTTTCAATAAGAATACCAAAAAAACGTTCAAGTGATCCGAATATGGCTCTGTGAATCATAACTGGCCGTATCTGTTCGCTTTCCGGTCCTACATACGTAAGCTCAAACCTTTCCGGCATCTGGAAGTCAAGCTGGATAGTTCCGCATTGGTGCTTTCTGCCCAAGGAATCAGTTAAGTAGAAATCTATCTTTGGTCCATAGAAAGCTCCGTCACCCTCATTTACTGTATACCTGTTGCCGGACTCCTCAAGAGCTTTTTTAAGAGCTGCAGTCGCTATATCCCATGTTTCGACATCCCCCATGTGGTCTTGCGGCATAGTACTCA